>NZ_FRDI01000027.1 GCF_900143255.1 Desulfovibrio litoralis DSM 11393 | reverse complement strand
GGGGCACTAGACCAGTGAGCTATTACGCTTTCTTTAAAAGATGGCTGCTTCTAAGCCAACTTCCTGGCTGTCTATGCGCCCCCACTACCTTATACACTGAGCATGGACTTGGAGACCTTAGCTGTCGATCTGGGCTGTTTCCCTTTTGACTATGGATCTTCGCACCCACAGTCTGACTCCCGGAAAACGTTTAGACGGTATTCTGAGTTTGATAGGGTTTGGTAATCTGGTAAGACCCCTAGCCCTTTCAGTGCTATACCTCCGTCAAACTATTCCGAGGCTATACCTCAATATATTTCGGGGAGAACCAGCTATCACCGAGTTTGATTAGCCTTTCACCCCTATCCACAAGTCATCCCAAACGTTTTCAGCCGTTAAGGGTTCGGTCCTCCACAAAGTTTTACCTTTGCTTCAACCTGCTCATGGATAGATCACCCGGTTTCGGGTCTACTCCGCACAACTATTCGCCCTATTCAGACTTGCTTTCGCTTCGGCTACACTTTCGCTTAACCTTGCTGTACAGAGTAACTCGCTGACTCATTATGCAAAAGGCACGTGGTCATTCATATTGCAGAACTCCCACAGCTTGTAAGCAACAGGTTTCAGGTTCTTTTCACTCCCTTTACTAGGGTTCTTTTCACCTTTCCCTCACGGTACTGGTTCGCTATCGGTCGTTAGGTAGTACTTAGCCTTGGAAGATGGTCCTCCCAGATTCCCACGAGATTTCACGTGTCTCGCGGTACTCAGGTATCACTCTAGCCACTTTCGATTTCAGGTACGGGGGTTTCACCCTCTGCGCCGAGCCTTTCCAGACTCTTCCCCTGTCTAATCATGGATCTATTATAGTGACCCTACAACCCCATATAGTCGAAACTATATGGTTTGGGCTATTCCCATTTCGCTCGCCGCTACTTTGGGAGTCTCGTTTGATTTCCTTTCCTCGAGGTACTGAGATGTTTCACTTCCCTCGGTTAGCTTCATGACACCTATGTATTCAGTGTCTGATACTAGAGCTTAACTCTAGTGGGTTTCCCCATTCAGAAATCCCGGGGTCGCAGGATATTTGGCGCCTACCCCAGGCTTATCGCAGCCTATCACGTCTTTCTTCGCCTTCTAACGCCCAGGCATCCACCTGTTGCTCTTAAAAAACTTATTCTTTTCCTTCTCTTCCTATTCAATTGTCAAAGAACGCCACA
>NZ_FRDI01000025.1 GCF_900143255.1 Desulfovibrio litoralis DSM 11393 | reverse complement strand
GCGCCGAAAATGTATCGGGGCTAAGCATGGCACCGAAGCTTCGGGATTATATTTATATAATCGGTAGGGGAGCGTTCTTAATACGCTGAAGGCGTTTTGTAAAAAACGTTGGAGAATTGAGAAGTGATTATGCTGACATAAGTAACGATAAAACAGGTGAAAAACCTGTTCGCCGTAAACCCAAGGTTTCCTGGGTAAAGGTAATCTTCCCAGGGTTAGTCGGTTCCTAAGGCGAGGGCGAAAGCCGTAGTCGATGGAAAACGGGTTAATATTCCCGTACCTTTTTGTGTGTGCGATGAAGGGACGCAGGAGGATAGGCAATCCAACTATTGGATGTTGGTGCAAGTGCGTAGGCTTGAGGAGTAGGAAAATCCGCTTCTCTCTAAGGCTGAAACACGAGTCCGTGAGCGCAAGCTCTGAAGTTGTTGAGTCCATGCTGCCAAGAAAAGCTTCTAAGTTTAGCACAAAAAGACCGTACCGAAAACCAACACAGGTGGGTGGGTAGAATATACCAAGGCGCTCGAGAGAACTCTGGTTAAGGAATTCGGCAAAATAACCCCGTAACTTCGGGAGAAGGGGTACCCCCCTTGGTGTAGCAATACGGGCTTCGGGGGGTCGCAGATAAATGGCGGTGGCGACTGTTTACTAAAAACATAGGTCTATGCTAAGTCGTAAGACGATGTATATGGGCTGACGCCTGCCCGGTGCCGGAAGGTTAAAAGGAGAGGTTAGCGCAAGCGAAGCTTCGAATTGAAGCCCCGGTAAACGGCGGCCGTAACTATAACGGTCCTAAGGTAGCGAAATTCCTTGTCGGGTAAGTTCCGACCTGCACGAATGGCGTAACGATCTCCGCACTGTCTCAACCAGAGACTCGGTGAAATTGAAGTCGCGGTGAAAATGCCGTGTACCCGCAGCAAGACGGAAAGACCCTGTGCACCTTTACTATAGCTTGACATTGATTTTTGGGCACTCATGTGTAGGATAGGTGGGAGACTTTGAAGCGTGTACGCCAGTATGCGTGGAGTCAACCTTGAAATACCACCCTTGTGTGTTTAAGGATCTAATCCTGACCAGTTATCCTGGCAGGAGACAATGTCTGGTGGGTAGTTTGACTGGGGCGGTCGCCTCCCAAAAAATAACGGAGGCATGCAAAGGTTCCCTCAGGCTGATTGGAAACCAGCCGTCGAGTGCAAACGCATAAGGGAGCTTGACTGCAAGACAGACATGTCGAGCAGGTACGAAAGTAGGCGCTAGTGATCCGGTGGTTCCGCATGGAAGGGCCATCGCTCATTGGATAAAAGGTACGCCGGGGATAACAGGCTGATCGCATCCAAGAGTTCACATCGACGATGCGGTTTGGCACCTCGATGTCGGCTCATCACATCCTGGGGCTGAAGCAGGTCCCAAGGGTACGGCTGTTCGCCGTTTAAAGTGGTACGCGAGCTGGGTTTAAAACGTCGTGAGACAGTTTGGTCCCTATCTGCTGTGGGCGTAGGAGAATTGAGGGGGCTTGTCCCTAGTACGAGAGGACCGGGATGAACGAACCACTGGTGCGCCAGTTGTACCGCCAGGTGCAGCGCTGGGTAGCTACGTTCGGAAGGGATAACCGCTGAAAGCATCTAAGCGGGAAGCCTGCCCCAAGATTAATTCTCCCTAAGATCCGTAGTAGACCACTACGTTGATAGGTTGGATGTGTAAGTGCAGCAATGCATTAAGCTTACCAATACTAATAGATCGCTTGACTTATTTTTTCCTTCTCTTC
>NZ_FRDI01000024.1 GCF_900143255.1 Desulfovibrio litoralis DSM 11393 | reverse complement strand
TTTTTTAGGACTATCAGAAGGCGTTACTGCGTTATCAGAAGCTACTAATGTTTTGGTTTTTTCGCCTTTTGAAGCGACAGAAGCTTTTTCATTATTGCTTTGTGAAGCTTTTTGAATGAGGCTAGCGTCTTTTATTTTCTTCTGTTCCGCATTCTTTTCATTCATTTTAGCAATAGCCGCTTGACGCTCTTGGCTGTTTAAACGTGCCAGAACACGGGCTACGTTTGCTTCTTGCTCCGCTTTTTTGTCAGCCGCATTACCAGCTAAAGGCAAGGTGAAAGATAGAATAAACGCAAACGCCAGAACACGGAAAAATAAACCCAAACCAGAAAAATCAAACGCTTTTTGCATAAAATACCCCCTGTATCAATCGCTTATAAATATTTATATGTAAATTAACATAAATATCAAAATGTTAACGATTATAATTATAAAACAAATGTTTATATTCAACAATCTTAATACTTATATGATGCTCAATATACACAATCTTTATACATAAAGCAAAATTTTTATATAAAAAGTAAAGAGCCTTGTTATATCGCTGAGTTAAAATTAAGATATTCTTAACTAAGAAATAAGACCAGTAGCAAAACTTTATTTTGCGTTTTTTTCATCGTTTTATGTTTTGTTTGTGCATAAATCAAAAGACCAGCATCAAAAATAATAAAAGCAAAAGAAATAACTTATGACCAAAACCTTATTAATTAGTGACCCAGCCCAATAAATAAAAGAATTTTTAGTGACCCAGCCGAAAAAATTTCCGTTAAAAAATTTATTAATTCATCAAGTGGCAAAAAAAACGTTAAAAAACTTAAAAAAAAAGTGAAATTGGAATACCTAAATATAACTCAATTGACGCATATTTTATCAGCATTAAGTGATTGATGTATCAGTATTTTTCTCATGTTGACGAGATTTTATTTTTTATAGCGTATATGTTTTAGCATAAACTGTATAGAAATTATCACAAACTGTAGATGTTTTAGCACAAAGTGTATACAAATTAGATAGTTGCATATAAAAAAATATGTGTTATAGTTAAGATAACTAGTGAGGCCGGAGTGCCTCAGTATACTCAAAACTTCGTTTTTTCGCATACTGGCTTGCCTTTCCTCCTGCTTTGCAGTCGTCACCCGTTACTCTTCGCTTTGCTCATTGTTAACGGGATCGGCATCCGGCCAGACGCTATGCGCTCTGGACTAGCAAAGAAAGGCCTTCGGCATATACACAGTAACGAAGACTAACAAACAATAAATTGGTAATGGAGAATTGTTTTATGAAAATCATACATACCCAAAAAAATGCTGGTGCAAAGTATCCTGTTCCAGCCCACACTAGGTTTTCTCCTGAAGAGTTTGAAAAGGTTCAAGCCAGTGCTCAAAAAGCCAACATGTCTATCTGTTCCTATCTCAGGCACAAGGCTCTTGGACTACCCATAAAATCAAAAGTTGAAAACTATAATTTGTCTCAGGCTATCAATTTTTTAAGTCAAGTTTCTGGTCTTATCAAAAATTTGTTCGTTGAAGGCGAGTCTCGTAACTTGGTTCCTTTATCAATGGTAGAGGATGTTGCCGATGCCATTCGTCGCATCTCATCCACAAAAAATATTCCAACACAAGCCCTTGAACATCTTGATGCCATTGGTAAAGAAGTCATTCTTGCCCACAAGAATCAGCAACTTGATGCGTCTATGGTTGAAAAGTGGCGTCATGCTATAAAACAAGTGGGGATTGTATGAGCTTAAACATCATTCCTAAGCCGGCTGTAAACCGTGACCTTATCAAATCTTCTGACTATTCTCAGGATTTGAAGCATGATGGTGCCAAAGTTCCATCTGATGAATATGGAAAAATTATGGGTGGTCTGAATTTTTCATCCAACGATCGGGAAACTCAACTCATTGAAATGCAAGCTCACCTAAATCTTTCTGTAAACAAAGAGGCAAAACCTTTACAGCATCTTGTTTTTTCATATGCTGGAGGAATACGCCCCACACGGCAACAAGTTGTTTCACACCTAAAAGAATATCTGCAAATCCTTGGTATGCCAAATGCCTTCGCCTTATTTGATTGTCACGAAAACACTGAACACTTTCATGTACACGTTTTGTTGGATCGTCTTGCAAAAACACCTGATGCAAAAGGTCGATATAAAATTTCAGATTCAGGTGAATTCAAGGTTACGAGTAGAGAAAAACGTAAGAATGGCAAAGTTATAATTCGGACTCGTACAGATGAATCTATATGCAGACAAGTTGCCATTGCCAGAATATGTAAGACAGAAGGGTGGGAGCCTCCGAACCTAACACATGACCATTTGGGTAAACCTATCCTCAGAATCAATCAAAAAGACACTCATAGCCAGCCAATCATTTCTGGAGAACGCAAGTCCGGCAAGAAATCAAAACAACGCCAACTTGCTGAAGTTGCTAAACAAATATTCGACAGTGCTGCCATTGAGCACAAGGACACAGGTGAAAGATTCTGGGCGATTGCAGATCGCATGTTTGCGGAAAAAGTAATTGAAATCACAATTAAATTTTTTGATGATGGAAAGCCTGGCGGAATCATAACTGGTCCAGACAATCGCAAATGCTCTTTCTCAAAATGTGGAAAAAAATATTCAGCAAGGTCTTTGATAGAGAAGTATGGTCTGCCTTCCAATAATGATGGGGCGTGTCATAATGAATATTTGCTACAACCATTTGAATATAAAGACCTTTTAACATCTGAAGAGATTAAAAAAAGGTTGTTGCCAATTTTCAAAAATGCCAAAAGCTGGGGTTCATTAATAGATACTACTACTGAATTTGGGAAAATCAAACGTAGTGGCGGTGGACTGGTTTTTATTTTTAATAATAATTCAGACACCATTAAATTTTCTAAAATATCAAATAAATATTCTCTTTCGCGTTTGGAAAAACTTTTTGGCCAATGCCCACTTCCCACAACGAAGTTTGAAGCCCAAGAGGAGTACCAAGCCAAGCTTATCGAAGAACTTATAGAACAACCCGAAACCCAACAAGTGCGGTACATACCGACCATACCGCTTTTGTCCCAAATCAAACAACAACAATTTACAAAGGAGTACCATTATGTCGCAGGAATACTTGGAAAACCAGAACAGCCAAAGCAGCA
>NZ_FRDI01000023.1 GCF_900143255.1 Desulfovibrio litoralis DSM 11393 | reverse complement strand
CCTTGCCCCGTTGCTTCTTTTATTAAGGCAACAAAAGAAGAAAAGTAAAATGCAGCCATTAATCAAGAATCTATTTACAAAAATTCTCACTAAAAATTTCACTTTTAACCCAACAGACTAAATTGTTTTAGGATGAAAATGTTACAAAATGATATAAATCAAATCATTAAGGCTAGTGATAATCAAATAGTTTGTTATTGTGCCAACGTAAGTAAAGGGGAAATCCTTGCCGCTATCAAAAACGGCGTGCAAACGTTTAATGAACTTAAAGAAGTAACGGGCGTTTGTCCTGATAATTGCGACTGTAAAAATAAAAACCCGAATAAACGCTGTTGTTCAAGTGAAATAAAAATATTAATAGCTCATAACACAAAAGATCGCGAACTTTTTCAAAAAATCATAAAGTAAAAACGCATCTTCTCAATCAAATAGTAAGATAGAAAATATACTTGTGATTAAAAATATATTTTGTTATTGTGAACGAGCTAGTATAACGCCGTATCTTGTCTATTTCATTCTTTTTATTATATCAATAAAGATACGTCTAGCTATTGAAAAATAAAAGTTTAGGGGTAAAAAATGTCAAAAACAACTGAATTGATGAACGCCACCGAAATAAGTCGCAGTATCGAAAGATTAACGTATCAGATTATAGAAAATCACGGAAAATGCACTGATCTGGCGTTGGTTGGAATTCAAAGACGCGGAGTTTGTTTGGCAAAACGCCTAAAAGAAATGCTCGATACCAAGCTAAAAAACAATCTTAATCCAATTCCGTTGGGAATTTTGGATATTAACCTTTATCGAGACGACTGGACAACTTTAACCCATCGTCCGGCAATAAACTCATCAAATATCAATTTCAATGTAGAAGAAAAGCATATTATTCTGGTTGATGACGTACTTTATTCCGGTCGAACAATCAGGGCAGCTCTTGAAGCTATTTTAGATTATGGAAGACCTAAAAAAGTTGAACTTTTGGTTTTAGTTGATCGTGGAAGGCGAGAACTTCCAATTCAAGCCGATTATATCGGGAAAGCACTAAACACAAGTAAAGACGAAAGAGTAGACGTTGCGTTTTTAGAACAAGACGGGAAAGACGAAGTCTTATTAAAAAGCTAGAGAAAAAATTTCACTGTTTTTATGAGATTGATCAAAAAACTTTTTATTACTTTGCCTCTGGCTTAAATTAAATATAACAACTATGTTTTAAAACTAACACAAAGCCCCGACCAAATAACATGATCGGGGCTACGTTTATTATTCTGTTTAAATAAGACTAAAACAACGGTTTATTTATTATTAATCGTTGTTTACTATAATCATTTGTTGCAACATTTCAACTTGTTCATGGTCATCCATTAACTCAGCATAAGCGTCTCCGAGACTAGTTCCGTTTTGGGTTTCACCATGTACAATAATAGTTTGTTCTGTTTCACCCGTAGCAGATTTAATGGTAAGCTCAAGGGCTGCATTATCCTCCGCATTGAGGCTAACCTCTAAACGGTCACCAAGTAGAGTCGCTAAATCAACGGGTTCAAGATCAGAAAACAGATCAGCTAGGTTAAGTTTATCACCATCAGGATCAATTTTGAAATCATAAACAGTATCTACACCGCCGAGGTCGCCTTGACGCCAGACAAAGTTATCTTGCCCCGCACCACCGTATAGGTTGTCATCACCCTCACCGCCAAAGAGTATATCGTCGCCATCACCGCCGTATAGTGTGTCGTTGCCATCTCCGCCTTGGAGTGTATCATTTCCCGCATCACCGTGAAGAGTATCATTGCCCGTGCCGCCATAAAGAGTATCGTCTTCATTGCCACCGAACAAGATATCGTCTCCGGCATCACCGTAGATAATATCTTTTCCATCTCCGCCGTAGATGCGGTCATTTCCACTGCCACCTTGAAGTGTATCATTACCCACTCCACCGTAGAGTACGTCATTTCCGTCATTTCCGGATAGAATATCATCACCGGCCTTACCGCTCATCACATCATGACCTGCTGTGCCCATGAGTGTATCCACGCCGGCTGTACCAACAATGTTATGATCTTCTGTGCGTATGTATAAATTGGCACTGTTCGTGTCCCCATCTTTATCCACTAAGGTGTACAAGAAGTTAATATTGTCGATCGCATCTGTTGTGTTGGCAGTAAAAGTATAAACTCCGGCTCCGTTAATCACTAACCTTCCATCGTCTGTATCAATGATGTGAGTTTGAGACGTGCTTGTGAACATATATTCTGTGCCGTTATATTGGATTTTTTTCAGATAAGCCTGATCAGGTAGCTTGTCTTTATAATCATCAGGTGAGAGGTCATTAATAATGTTTCCTCTAAATATTGGTGCATTGGCAAAAAGCAGATCATCAACAAACAGTTTAGCGTCTCCTCGAGTAGAGCCTGAGACGTCAACTACTGCAATAACCAGAGTATAATTGCCTGCTCCCGGAATATTGACTGAGGTTACACCGCTTTGATATTGGCTTGTTCCACCCTGAATGATTTTGCCACAGTCTATGATTTTACCGCTTGTGTCTTTGAGCACCCAGAAAGCACCGTCACTATCGTAGCTGGAATTTCGTGTTCCGTTTTGGAACTGCCAGTTGAAGTGGACGACACCAGGGCTTGTAAAAGAGAACTCCTTAGAAATAGCAGCACCGTCGTTATTTACAGGCGAACCGGTCATTCCCGCCTTGGTCATGACTTCTTGAACAGTATCAAGTGCGGAGTCTGTGGAGTCCTTCACCATGTTGGTAATGTTTCCGTTGGCGGTGAGTAATGCTCCCTTAGCGTCAGGATTCAACAAGCCTGTGGCACCGGGAATAGACACAGCGGAGCTTGTTTGAGGATAATTCTGATTCCAGGTTACTCCACCAGCTGTTGTCCAGTTATCTTGAACCGTAAAAGTAGCCAATATGTTCTCTGGTGAAAGTATGAACGCATAGTTCGAGTTATGCGGTGCATTATCAAAGGCTTCGGGTTGTCCGTCTCGCAAGGTAAGGATTACGTTGGTAGAGCGTAAGTCTCCGTCAGCATCTTTCACCGTATAGCTCATTGGCTTTAGAGTAACATCATTCGTAATGTTAATGCCTGCATCAGCTGTCAGGGTATAGCTACCATCGTTCTTAACGACCATTGTTATCTGATCGTTAACCGTGGCAGAATTTCCGTCAGCGTCATACATAATAATAGGGTTGGTTTGGTTAGTTGAATTAAACCCATACGTTATTCCGCCAACTATTACATGTTGCAGTGTGCTTGGACTATCCGCCGAGTTGATGTCATTTTCCAGTAAGTTACCGGAAAGTTGAGTCGGTAGCGTCTTTAACAGAGCATCAGTCAGATCGTTATAACCTACTCCCATAGAGACGTTAACCACTTCACCTGTGGAATTTTTGACTGAGTTAAGAGCATTTTGTGCGTCCTGATCATCAGAGACATTAATCCCTACCGCAATAACGTCTACATCCAGATTATCTACAAAGCCTTGCCAGCCGGCAGGAGTATTACCACTTGTGGGTCTTCCGTCCGAGATGAAATATACCTTGTTTTCGTACCCCTGATAAGTCGAAGTATTCAAATCATTAGTTATTTCAGTTTGTCCCCATGTTAGGGCGGTATTATAGTCTGTTCCACCTGTGGTTTCAGAAGCTGTAGTTTGATGGTTGTTTAAATAAGTAAGAGTTGTTTCGGGTGTGGCTCCATCTAAGGCTATGCCCTTATGTCCGGAATAACCTGAACTGGAGAATTCTACGAGAGTAAAACGCACTTCTCCGCCAAGGGCTGCATAAGCATTAACCAGAGCCTTGAGGGAATCTATGGCTGCTGCCATATAGGTATCTGATTTATCAAAAACATTCCCTTCACTGATGCTAAAGTACATACTGCCTGAGTTATCAAGCACAAGATACACATTGTAACTAGTGGATACAGGTTCTTCTATGACGCTTACATCTTGTCTCGGCACATCTATATCATCTTTTACAATCACATAAACGTTATTGGCTATTCCGTCTCCGTTATTAGTTATCGGTGTGTACGGCAATAATAGTCCCATTGAGTTGTCCGTGGCTGATCCTACAGCACCATGCCCCATAGGATAATTCAACGTAGTGGTCATTTTGCCTGTGTCAACATCGGGTTGCACTTCAATAACTGTTACACTACCAACTTTACCCAATAATACGTTGCTGTCATTCGGATCTACAGACCATGTAACAGGTTCGTAGGTACCATCTTTATTAGTATCTGCGACAATACTATCTGGCATATCGCTTAAATTCCAACGAATGCCTGTAGTGTTTTCGTCCAGACTAACGTCAAAGGTTTTCTCGCTTTCAAACCAGCCGGGGTGATGACTGCCCATCACATCATCTGTGCTAATTCCAGCCTCGTCGATAATGGTTATGCCTGCGGGAACAGGATAGTTTAGGGTCATGTTTAGAGTAACTTCAGCTGAGTCTCCATCTCTGTCCGTTATACTAATGATGATTTTTTCACTATCATTAATGCTACCACGTTGGGCAAGGTAAGTGTAAACAATCTTGTTGCTATCGTCTAAGGTTAGATAGATGGTACCAAGTTCAGTTTTTATTTCTGCCTTGCCACTGCTATCGAAGTCTTCTTTTGTCAAAATCTTGGTAGTATCACCGCTAGGGTCGCCACCAATGGTAGCGTTATAAGTGATGGTAATATGCTCTCCATCTTCTTTTCCTGCAACAGTCTCGGCTAAATCAGCACCATATTGCTTGTTGATGACTCCTTCTACAATGAATTTCAGTTCTGTAGTGCCAGCCTGTGTACCCAATTCGTAGGACTGGTTATTGACATGACCTTGAGCGAAATCCAAAATAGGCGCATCATCGTGAATATTGATATTGAAACTTTTTGCTTCGGTATCACCGTCGCTATCTGTAACAGACACAATAACATTAAGCGGGTTATTAAGCAGTTCGTGCCTGCCATTTACGGCTGTGTTGTTTGTGTGTTCTTGAGTGCTTTGGTTAAGGGTGTAAGAATATTTAACAGTATAATCATCACCTGATTTGGTAATTTCCGTAATGCTTAGTTTACCAAAGGGAACATTTTCTCCGAAGGTGTTCATGGTATATGTAACATTATTACCAATAACGCTAGTTATGTTGATAATTATACCACCAACATTAATTGTATTAAGAAAATCAGGAGAGTTAATAATAAATGATCCTGTATCTTCGATGCCATGATCAACGTCCCCTGCATTCGTTCCGGCAGGAAGACCGTCATCATGCACTAAAAGATTGGAGCCATTACTTACTATGATTTCCGGAACATTGCTGTTTCCGATAGTGCTGATGGTCAGGGTCGTGGTCTTCCAGTCGCCGTCCGCATCCTTAATAGTATAGGTGAAGACGTCGTTGACGGTGGTGTTCGGTGCCACGTT
>NZ_FRDI01000022.1 GCF_900143255.1 Desulfovibrio litoralis DSM 11393 | reverse complement strand
TTAAACATGATTAAATAAAATTTGACTTAAGTTTAAAAAAAAGATAAACATCTTTTCGCTCTTTTATAAAAAACAAATTTCTCGTTTTGCCAATCTATTTTTAGATTACGTAAAGCAAATTGCGAAGTTATTTTTAAAATTTTACAAGAAAGGCGTAGCTTTTTTACGGCGGGAATGTACTCTTATAGTGCATGACCAGAGTAAAAAACAAGCCTTCCGTAGCTAAAACTTAAAAGAACAAGCAATTAAAATTGATAAGTTTTTGTTTTATCAAGGCAAATAAGTTTTTTGAGCATGAAGTGTACTCTTATGGTACTCGAGTGCGATGAAAACGCAATTTAACGCCGATAAAATAAAAAATCATCAATTTTTAAAATAAATTTGTGTTGGTGTCCATAGATCAGGTGACACACCCAGCCCCATTCCGAACCTGGCAGTTAAGACCTGATTCGCCGATGATACTGCGTATTCATGCGTGGGAAAGTAGGACGATGCCTGCACTTTCTTCTAAAGCCCCCTTAGTTATTAAAACTTTGGGGGCTTTTTTGCGTCGTTTTTAATTTTTTATTTTGTGGGGGGGGAAGGGGCTTCTTGAAACGAGTTTTTCAAAATAATTTGGTTTGTTAAAATACGCTTATGTTGTTATGTTTTAACTTAGCTTAAATAAACTATTTTTTGGGGTATAGACATAGAAATATTTATGAGTTATTAACAATGCAATTACATTTTCATAAGGATAAAACTATGATTCTTTTAGTGGTAAAACTTAAATTACAAGCAGGTAAAAAAGATGAATTTTTTAATATTGCCAAGCCATTAATTGAAGCTTCTCAAAAAGAAGCCGGCAATATTGAGTATCATCTTTACGAAGAGTCTAACGAACCTGATACCGTTGCATTTATTGAAAAATGGAAGGATCAGGCAGCTCTTGATTATCATGAAAAAACCGAGCATTTTATAAATAATATCAATAAACTTGTTGCTCTTTGTGCGAAACCGCCAATAAAAAATAGTTTTAATATGTTGCAATAATTTTTTTGTGAATTAATTCTAGTTTAATATAGAGGCGTTACTATGAAGTGTAATATGTTTAAGGTTTTCTTGCTAAGTTTCATTTTACTATCTTTGAGTATAGTGCAATGTTCATTTTTTTCTGTAACTACTTTGGCAGGAACTTTGGATCAAAGAGTCTTTCATTTAAACGAAAGGGCAACCGTTGAACTTTTAGAAAAAAATATTGATTTGGTTATTATCGATTTGCGTACTCCGCGAGAATTTGAGGAATCTCATATAAAAGATGCAATCAACATAAATGCGTTTTCAAAAAATTTTGAGGAAGAAATACTTGCTTTAGTAAAAGAGTTTGGAACAAGCAAACCTTGGCTTGTTTACTGTCGTACGGGAAATCGTAGTTTAAAAGCACTCCCGGATATTATAAGACTTTTCCCCGGAACTATTTATCATATTAAAGATGGAATTGCATACAGCTCTATTCCTTTGGAATCTGATAACAAATAACACATTCTTAATTGACACCAACATGGTTTTAGCGTATTAAGATTGCGAGTCGGGCGGCAGAAGTGCTGCTGACCACGTCAGATTCGAAAGAAAGCAGCGACAGTGGTTATTTTTGGGTGCCTGACTCACTTTTTTTATTTATAAAACAAAGAGTTAAGTCTTTGCACAATCAAAAAATACCGTTAATAAATCCAGATTTGATTTGGGTTTATTAGCGGTATTATGTTTTATAACTGGTTAGATTTAGTTATAGTATATGGTTTATTTTATATTGACAGAGTTAGAGTCTGTGCTATTTTGTTTATAAGTAAAACTAATAGACACTGTTTTCTTATAGCTTTTTATATTTTTTCAACCGTTTAATACAGCAGGAGAGAAATATGGCTACTCAATTACTAAATCCAAAGGGACAGACCGTTAATATTCCAGTAACATCTAAGATGGAACTACAATTCGGCTTTGAAGTCGGTTCAGGATTATATTCTCATGAAGGCGATAACCTTGTTATTACCTTTGACGACGGTGGAAAAATCGTTTTAGAAGGCTTTTACGCTCAACCGAAAGAAGAACTACCTAGCTTTATTGTTGAAGAAGGCGTTGACATTCCCGCTGAACAGTTTTTAGCTCAATTTAATGATGAATCTTTACTCCCTGCCGCCGGGCCTGCTGCTAGAGCCCCCGGAAGTGGTGGTACGGGAGAATATCTTGATGACGCAGGAAACTTGATTGATGGTGTTAACCGTTTAGGCGGTCTTGGCAATACTCAGTGGGGTAGAGGGACTGAAGTCTCCGTTAATTACTTAGACAGCTCGCCGGCGAGTGGAACTTTTGATGTGTATGTTTCTACCGGTTTAAAAGCTGATGCCGGTATGTATGAAGATGACCAAGCTCGCCAAAATATTGGTGATTATACTGTAGAATACCCTAAAATAAATTTTATATTTACTCCTGTTGGCAATACCCAAGTTGAAGGAGTCAACCTGAGTGGCTTTAGTGCAGGCACAAAAATATATCTCGGCGTGCCGGGTGCTCCCGGTACTACTGAAATTACTATCAGTAGCGAAGGGCAAATAGTACCCTTTAGCCACGCACAACTCAACGCAGGTGTTTACCTCATTCCTCCTAATAACAGCGACGCTGATATGAATATCAACATCTCTGTAGACTTGCGTAATAACAGTAGCGGTATAACCAACACGATAACAGGCAATGCTATTTTTGTCGTAGACGCTGTTGCCGACTTACCTGATCTTAGCCTAGGGGAAATGAGTTCCGAAACTCAAGACAATTCAAGCGAAGACATTAGCGAACTAAAACTATTGACTTTCCCCGTTACTGCTAGCTTTAATGATGTTGACAGTTCGGAATATCATTATATTATTCTTGAAGGCATACCCGCAGGTTGGGATATTCATCAACTGCCAGCAGGTTGGAGTGTGCGTGGTGTAGGCGATGCTGAATACCCCATAGCTTATGCAGGTAGCGGTCTTGTTATTCAGATCCCCAATAATGTAATCTCTGTTTCAGGTGATATAGTTTTTGACCCTAAAGATTGGAGCAATGAGCGAGACGTTAATGGCAACCCTCATCCTGATGAGAGATACGCCAATGGGGCAATTATCACTGTAAAAGATGCTGCTTGGGAACACGACCCAAAAGATGCTGAACTTTCTGATAAAAATAACTATGCGGAAAGACAGGGAGAAACAATATACCAAATATCCATTCCTGAAGACAAACCTGATTTTGACCAAGATACCGTACGCATTCTTTCTGATGAAACCGCAGGAAGACAAACAGGGCAAGAAATAACGCATCTTGACTCAGACGTTTTGGGCGTACTCTCTTCATTGGGACTTTCCGGCTCTTCTTTTGTGTCCGCTGCTACAAGTAACGTTAGCTATACTTTAAAGTCTGACGGTACAAACGACAGCGGAGGCAATGCCGGTCAATCCAAAATTACTTTTGAGATAGCCGACGGTACGGACTCAGGCTTAAAAACAAGCTCCGGTCAAGCTATATTCCTTTATCAGTCCGAAGATGGGCATATGTTGGGGCGTGTCGGTGGCGAGTCTGGTTCTGTGGCTTTTGTTGTTACTATTACTGAAGCAGGACTAAACAGCGGAGAAAATACCGCACAAATTACCTTTGTTCAATATATGGCGTTAGAACACCCTACAGGTGGCGATTCGCATAACGAAAAACTTGCCGATGCTCTTAAGCTTACTCTTGCTGTCTATGATGATGAGGGCGACCGTGCTGAAACGAGCGTTAGCATTAATGTGCGTGATGATGGTCCAAAAATGCTCTGTGATAATCATTGGGTCAATCTCTCAGAAACTGACCTAGCGGGCGGTAGCGACCAACATCATCTTATTAATAATGTGCATGGCAACTTGCATGACGAATCTCTCTTTATTGGCTTTATTGGTTTTTCCTTCGGTGCGGACGGCCCAGCCTCTACTACTAATGCAGCAGGGACAAACCCCTTTGTCTGGGATACCATTGAAGGATATAAAACCTATGATGCTGATGGCAAGCCTGTTGATGTAACATGGCAGGTGAGCGAAGACGGTCTTACCCTGACAGGTTTTGCCGAAGGCGGTAGTGCGAATAACCCCGCTATTATTATCAAAGCAAACCTGACTCCTCATGGTGCAACTTATTCCGTTGATCAAGTTGCTCCATTGTTCCATGAGCAACCTAACAATAACGAGACCCTAAAATTAGAAATAGGCTTTACCATTACTGACGGTGATGGCGATACCACCACTGGCGACCTAACTATTTCAATTAAAGACGATGTGCCATATGCAGGAAAATGCGACATCAATGACATAGTTTATGAAAAAGACCTGCGTGATGGTGGTGTTATTGTTACCAGCGGTGAACTTTCCGCCTTTTTTGGTGCGGACGGAGCCAACGCCGAAACCCCTATCACTTGGGATAAGGGTGCTATTACTAATGAACTTGGCAACTACAAAGTCATTATAGATGGCGAGCCAATTAGTATTACCCAAGATATGATTTCTTTTAGCGACAATGGAAAAACCTTTACCGTTAGCATAGATAATAAACCTGTTATATCCGCCACCTTGTCTTATGATCCGACTAGTGGCAAGTGTAGCTATTCTTATACTCAACATGAACCACTGGAACATGGTGAGCCAGGGACTCTCGCCGATCTTGAACACAAGCTTGACCTGAAATATATCATTATGGACGGTGATGGCGATACTTCAAGTAACGAACTGGATATTTATGTGGCTGATTCTGTGGCTCTACCTAGTGGTAGTTCCGGGCATTTTGATGAAACCGATGCCCGTTCCGGCTTTCCTTTAATCGGAGTTATTGACCTCAAGCTAGATTATGACGCTCCCGATGGTATTAAAGACGTAAACTGGAATAAGACTCTTATCGACAAAGCCCTAGACGTTTATAATGATGCCGCTCCTGCTGAGGCTGATGGTTTTAGTTGTTCTGTTAGCAATGACGGAAGCGTATTAACCATTTCTCAATTTGGTAAGGCTGTGTTGGAATTAACACTGGAACGCAACCCTGACGGCACATATTCTGCTCATTACAAGCAACTAGCTCCTATGGATCATCCTTTGGGGGCTCAAGTGCTTGGACTTTCACACGACGAACCAATTCCTTTTATGTTGCCTGTTAACGTAGTTGACGGTGATGGAGATACAACCCTCAGTCTAGTGAATGTAAAGGTTGATGATGATGGCCCTAACCCTGTATTGACTTCTAACGTAGCCTTGTTAGAAACCATAGGTAATGTGCTATTAAACTCCCTAGATGACCTTGATATTAGCAATGCTGATGCCTTTGTTGCCAGCTTGACTAAGGCTCTTGGCGACAGCCTAACTGTAGGCGTTGCGGATATTGGTGGTCTTTTAGACCTTGCTGATCTTGTATTAGATAAAGATTTATCACGTTTTAACAGTCCAGAGATGCAAGAACTTCTTCAGGATCTTATTGCAGGTGAAGTACCCAACCTAAATTCTTTAAACATTAATACACTTAACACGCTAGTAAAAGGTGTCCCGGGCTATGAACCTTTCAATGGTAATTTCCTGCACGATGCACCTATTTATGCCAAGTTGATTGCTGATTTTGCTAAAGGTCCTGAACGCATCGTAGAAATATTGCTAGGCGGTAGTGATGCGGATCGCACCGAAGGGAATGCCCCTTATATTGGAGAAATTAAAAATATAGACTTTGGTGCTGATGGCCCGGCGGAAAATAACCCCGTTACTTGGAGCAAGCTAGGAGTACAGGGCATTTTACAAGTGCTTGGCGTACATGCCGCAGGTTCGGATAATCCACTAATAGCAGAAGGCAGTGGAACAGTCTTGAATATTTATGATGGTCAAGGCGGAGCTTTAGTCATGACTCTGACTCTAACAGAATCAGGCAATAAATATGGCTACGAAATCACTCAACATCTAGGGCTAGAACATACCCAAGGAATGCTTGGCGATCTATTGAGCCAGTTGGGTGGCAATCTCTTGACCAGTGCCATTCCTGCTGAACTGCAAAGTCTTATGGATACTCTGAATATAGACGCAGAAACTCTGCTTGGTTTGCTTGATGGTGGTAAGTTCCTTACCCTACCTCTACCTATTGTGGTTACTGACCACGATGGCGACATAGCCCCCGGTTTAATTTCTCTAACCATCAGGGATTCTCTACCGATAATGGGCACGATTACACAACCTGAAATGGTTTATGAATCCGACCTAACTCTTGGTACAGATTCACTACACACTGACCCCGCTTTAGACGACCAAAGCAAAACAGAAGGTAGCTTTAGCTTTAAAGCCGGTTTTGATGGTCTGGATAATATTGCTCTTAATGGCACAAATATTAATCTGGGTGCAATTATTGAAGGCACCTACGGCAAGTTAAAGATTACCGCAATATCCATACCTGATGCCAATGGCAATGTGGAAGTGGAATACGAATACCAAATTGAAAAAAGTGCTACGCATAAAGATGGCGAGGGAGCTAATACTGAGTTAGTTTCCGGCGATGAAAAATTCACTATTACTATCACCGACAAGGACGGCGATATAGCAGAAGGTGCATTCATTATAACCATCAAAGATGACGTGCCACAGGCTATAGCTGAAACAGATAGCCTTGACGCTCCAAGTGTAGAAGCTGGATTATGGACAGCCAGCGGAAATATATTGAGTGGCGATAGTACTTCTTCTGAAGGTAATACGGATAAGTTTGGAGCAGATGAACGCAGGGCAGGCGACGGGCTAAAAGTAGAAGGAAAAGACTGGAGTAGTGGCGTAAATCCTGATGGCGAAATCACCATCAACGGTAAGTACGGCGACCTGTATATGAAGACAGACGGTAGTTATCGCTATGTGGTAGACCCTAACAAAGAAGCATGGCAAGATGAAGCCCCCTTGCGTGATGTATTTGAAGCTCAAATTACAACGCTACCTATTTCAAACACTGTAAATCTTTTGGCTCCGCTTACTATAAACCTACCAGAGGCGAGCCAATATCTGCATTTAGAATTTCCAAAACTGGATAAACCTATTTTAGGCGCAGAACAGGCGAAAATCACCGTAACCTTTACTGACGGTACTTCACAGACTTTCACTGTTGTTGGTGCTAATAACACTCTTGAAGTATTTGACAAAACCTTTAGTACGGCAGTCAGTTCCGTTAAGGTGGAGGCAGGCACTCTCACGTCTTCATTTACGGTAAATGAAGTCAAATATACCGCAATGGTTAAAGTTGGCGAAGAACCTGACCCGAACTGGACACCAAAAGAAGAATTTGAATACAGCATTACAGATAAAGATGGCGATAGTGCTGATGCCAAGTTGATTATCGACATAAAAACCACCCCAAGCATTATTGGCGGACAAGGCGAAGACTTGAATGTTGATGAAGCCTATATCCAAGGAGGCACACTGCACGGCGAAACAACAAGCCCCGACCCTCTGAATGCAACAGGTACGGTAACATTTAGCACTCCGGAAGGTGTGGGTTCTGTTGCTATTGCCGGTACAAATGTTAGCTTTGACAATGTCGGAAACTGGACAGGTTCAATTGCGACTCCTTACGGATTTATCACCAATGCGACTCTAACAAGCCTGGGAGGCGGTCAATATACGCTGAACTACACTTATAAATTAAATGATAATGCTATGTCCACAACAGCTGGAGACGAGCGAAACATACAAGATAACGCTGACAGCTTCAATATTGTTATTAGAGACAAGTTTGGTAGCACAGACGCCGACAAGATAAGCATTGATGTTAAAGTGGATATTAAAGACGATATAGCTATCGCAAGCGTTGATACCGGCTCGCTTAGCGAGGCGAACGCAACTTTAAGCGTGAACGCTCTAAACGGTGTACTTAGCAACGACCAAATCGGTGCCGACGCTCAGGCCGGCTTCACGGTACAAGGCGTTTCCGCCAACGATGCCACCAACGTGGAACGCACAGGCAGTGTGGGAGCTGAGGTTACAGGCGACTACGGCAACTTAACCCTGCAAGCTGATGGTTCGTATTCTTACACCCTGACTTCAAACATCGCACCGAACGTCACGGTCAACGACGTCTTCACTTATACTATTAAGGATGCGGACGGCGACTGGAAGACCACGACCCTGACGATTAGCACCAAAGGCACGAACGAAACCCCGATCATTACGCCAAATGTGGGTAGCCTCAGCGTTACCTTGCATGACGACGGACTAACCGGCGGAACGCAGTCTGACACAGCTCCGCACACGACTAGCGGTACGGGCTTGTTTGAAATAGATAGTAAAACCGAAGGCTTAAGTGCCTTAACTATCGCCGGCAAGACCATTGACTTGAGCAGTGGCGTTCAAAGTGTGCTTATTTCCGCTCCGACTGATGTTTATGCGGTTACGGTAACTGGCGTTTCTGTTGATGCA
>NZ_FRDI01000021.1 GCF_900143255.1 Desulfovibrio litoralis DSM 11393 | reverse complement strand
CGGTTTCAATCCACGCTCCCGCACGGGGAGCGACGTAGTGCAAAATATATAAGCAACTACAGCTATAAATAAGCTATCTTTTGCGATACAAAAAAATCAAACCAAGTTAGCTTAACAAAAAATACTCTAAAAAAACAAAAGTTCATATATTTCAAATACTGCGAAACCTACTCAATTTCCATGAGAGCTATACGTTCGCACTTGAAATAAACAATAATCTTTAAACCATTATAAAACCTTCGGGGTTATAAGCGGGCTTTGCTCCAAAGTGTTCTACTCTATTTTTCCAATTACTGCCAAGAAAATAATACCTTAAAGAATCTGTTTGGGCATTTACAATTTTTTCAAGCGTATTTTTTAAAAGTTGAAATTGTGCAGGGTCTAAGAGGCATTCAAAAACAGAATTTTGTACACGCTGTCCGTGATCAACGCAGGCTTTTGCAACCTTACGCAAGCGTGTTTTACCTTCATTATTTTCAGTATTTACATCATAAGCGATAAGAACCATCATAAATTTACCTTTAATATAACATATTGAAACTGTTAAAAATAAATGACACAATAACTGTCTGTTGAGTTTTAAACTATAAATTATTTCCAAAAAAATGGTGGATAACCATCAATATCATCACGCAAATAACGAGCTAACAACATTGATTGCACAAAAGGTACAAGCCCTATTTTAATTTTTTGATTTAAAAACGGGTGTAAAATCTCTTCTTGCTTTCTTTTGTGTAGAGTAGACAAAACCGTATTACGTGCTTCATCTTTAAGGATAACTCCTCCATTTTCTTTCAGAATAAAATCTTTATAACTTATTTGTTTCCGATTTATAAGAGAAAGCACTAAACGATCAGCTAAAACTGGTCTTAACTCTTCCATTATATCTAAAGCGAGAGAAGCCCGCCCCGGTCTATCTCTATGTAAAAATCCTACATAAGGGTCGAGTCCTACACTTTCTAAAGCAGATTTTACATCATGGGCAAGCATTGTATAAACAAAAGATAATAACGCATTAACAGGGTCTTTAGGCGGTCGTTTACTGCGTTGATTCATAAAAAACTTATCTTTTTCTACAAGAATAAGCTCACTAAAAACAGAAAAATAACAGCGTGCAGCATCACCTTCTATACCGCGTATTGTCTCAAGGTTATCCGCCTTTAAAAGACTATTCTTAGCGTCAACAAGTTTGGCAGAAACATCGTTTAAAATAGAAACAGACACGGTCTGTTCATGGTCTCTAACGGCTCTTTGTAATACTGTTTTGCAATTTAAGATTTTTGCAGCGATACAATTACAAGCAATTTTCAAAGCTGTTTCGTTTGAAGAGTTTTGATACTGCTTTTTACGCAATAAAACATTGCCTTGAGTCGGACCGTTGACACGAGCTAAAAACTTTCCGTATTCATTATGAAAGGACAGACCGACTCCCATTTTAGCACACAAATACATCAAAGCAGGGCTAGCACCCGCATAGCCAAAACTCACAATACTTTCTAAGGTATGAATAGGTAAACGCAGTTTTTCTTTTCCCTCAACCTGTACAACTATGTTTTCCCCATCTTTTGCAAGATAAGCATCAGGAGAAGTAACGAACAAAGTATTTAAAAGTCGTCTGATAAGCCACCCCCTTCTTCTAAACAACTGTTAATATAACTTTTAACCGTTGTTTTAGGCATTTTAGGCAGGCATAAATCATAAAGAGAACATGCCTTACATAATTTTGTATACTTTGCCTTTGGCGTTTGTCCAAGCTGAAACAAATAATGCATTCTTTCAGCTAATTTTTCTGTTTTATTTCTAAGATCGCTGTCAAATTCAATATTATCACGCCGTTTTATTTCATTATAAAAAAATGAACCTTTTTGAATTGTGATTGAAAACATTTCTTCAAGACAGATTGTTTGTGCCATGAGTTGAATTTTATCAATATCAGTTATTTTAGGCTTTCCACGTTTATATTCTATAATAAAAGGCCGCCAAAAGCCGTCTTTGCCTGCTATTTTAATAGCATTATCAGCCGTTTTAACTTGGTGAAATTCTACGACATCAGCCACACCCGAAAGCCCTAAGCGAAACGATTGTATAGGCATAGCACGAGAGATGATAACCCCGTTTCGTGTTTCCACTAGACTAGGGTCATCAACTCTTTCATGCAAAATATTACCTTGGACAGTTAAAAGGTTTTCTGTCCATTGCTGTTCTATATGGATTAACGCCCATTGACGCTCACAAAACGCCAA
Organism: Desulfovibrio litoralis DSM 11393; assembly: GCF_900143255.1. NCBI lineage: Bacteria > Pseudomonadati > Thermodesulfobacteriota > Desulfovibrionia > Desulfovibrionales > Desulfovibrionaceae > Desulfovibrio > Desulfovibrio litoralis. The sequence continues at coordinate 6,570 of NZ_FRDI01000021.1, read as the reverse complement.
ATGTTGTAAACCGGAAAGAGCCAGCAAATCATCTTCTGAATACATTAGTTTTAATCCACATTTCAGTATAAGGAGCAACACCCATCATGAGTTTTGCTTAGAGTTTTTCTATAAGTTCTATTCCTGTCGGCAAATTGTTTTTGTCTATATCTACAAGATAATCACTCCATTTTCTGGGTAATTCGACTTGTTTTTCAACAGTTACTCTCTCAAAAAGTTCACCCGAACGAGCGTTTCCTAAGTGGCTTTGATGTTTAAATATAATTAATTTACGAGGATTCATTTCGCCTCTGGCGGCCGCTCTATCGTGTTCAAAAGCGTTTAAAAGTGCCTCCCACAAGAGTTCTAAATCTTCCTCTGTAAATCCACTTTTACCCGCATCAACCGCAGAAACAAAACCGTGCATACGATAAAGGGCATAAGGGACTGTTGCTTTACGCCCAAAAGTAGAGGCAAATTCACGCCCTTCTTGTTTTTTAGCATCTTCTTCAGTCGTAACAGCACAACGGGTTAAAGAGTGTTCCGCCTGATAAATTCTATCTTCTGAACGAGAAAAGGTAAATTGCACAGGACCACGCACTGTGCCAGCGGGGTTTTTCCCCGTGCTCATCACTGCACCAAAGGTACGAATATCATAAAAATCTTTACACAGATCTTTTTGTCTTTCGTCTAACTTTTCACCTTTAGCAGCTTCAATTGTTGTGTTTAAGGCTGTTCCCTGGCGAATAAAAATATTATATGGTGATTTAAAATCATGTTTTAGTTGTACATAATTTCTCACCTTACGTTTAATACAAACGTCAGTAACCAGACCCTCTTGATTTTCTACATCGACACGAGGAAGGTTCGCTTGATCAGGGTCGCCATTAGGGTTGCCATCTTTAACATCATATAAAAATACAAAGTCATACCTATTATTAATTGCGTTAGACATATTCTACTCCTTTGTAGTAGTGGTTTCAGCGTTATCAGCATCTTTCTTGCTAAATTGAGCTTGTTTTTGATGATAATAGCCAATGGCAAAACGCCCTTGATCTTCTAGGCTAAAAATAGCGGGAAACTCTTTAATGTTTAAACAAATTTCACCTAAATCTTTATCTAGATTAAAAGCAAAACCGGGTTTTTCACCACGCAATTTAGCTAAGTGATGAGAAGCCATTTTAAAGAGTCGCCCAAAAGTGGCGGAAGGCGTTGTTGAAGCTGCCGAGAAAAAACGGTCTCTGATTGGTGCGTTTAGTTCTTTACCTAAAGCGGCAGATTGCACTCTTTCAAGTACAGCAAAAATCCTGCCCGCATTATAGGCGACGTTTGTGTTATCTGTATCCAGCTTTTCTTTCATTTTGCATACCTCTCCTTTTTCTCTTCTTCGGTTTAAAATCAATTTTAACAAAGCGACCCGTGCGGGAGTAACATTGCCCTCTTCCATTCTAATACGTCGTAAAATTCTATCTAATAAAGTTTTTGGAGGCATTTTATTGGTTAAAGCACATTGCCATAACGTGTTGCTAGCTCGTCCTATAAAATCGTCTTTTTTATCTAATTTATAAAACTCCGAAGAGTCTTTTCTATGCACACAACAACAATTTGCGAGTTCTCTAATTGAAAACAATTTCTTTTTTTGCTCTTTTGTATCAAAATCATAGTCTTCAATGCGTATATCTTCAAACCACGTTTTAATATTCGCACGCAAGTCTGAGGTATTAGTTTCTATCCAAGTCCTAACGGCAATACGAGCAGCGGCACCAGATAAAATACAAGAATAAAAACGGTCAACATCAACACTTTTTAAGCTTTGTTCTTTAGCCGACCAAGGGCTATTTATTATAAGCCCAACGGCTTCGGCGTTGGGGACGGAATTAAAACTAGGTTGCGGTTGTGAAAAGAAAGCTTCAATATCATCACGATTATCTTCGGGGTTATCAAGATATTCTATTTCTTGGACATTAGCATTACTTCGAGTCCAATAAATCATTGCTGTATCTGATGCCAAATTTTTACGGTTTGAATATTTAAAATATTCTTTGGGCTTACCTTTTGCATCTTCTTTTATTTCCGGCACACCATTATTCAGTAAGTAATTTAAACCTTCAACATAGTTTCTCGCACACGCTGTACAGATAGAAGAATTTTCATTGCCTTTGAAGCCATAGGATTCATAAGCATTTTTATTATATGAAACAAAAGCACAACCAGACATTTGCCCATCTGGCACTCTTTTAATCATACCGTGCGGTTCTGCTACAACAGGGTGATCCGCCTTACCACAAATAGAACAGAGCTTTGTTGTTTGTTTACTTTGTTGGCCTTGTTCAAAACGCTCAATAATAGCTTGAATTACATCAGCTTGTTCATGGATACGTTTTAAACTGCCGTCATCTCCACTTAACAAAAAAGCGATATTACCTAAATCTTTTTGTTTTTCGGGCAGTGCTTCAAAGTATAGTTTAGCCGCATTCAGCCCAGCTTCTTTATTTTCATTATAAAAGAGTAAAACAGGATGGATAGAAGATACATCTTTATATTCATTTAGTTTTGTTAAATATAATTCATGCTTTTTAGCTTCAAGCTCTAGAGTTTCTTCTACTTTATCTAACAAAAGTCTTGCTTTACCTTTTTTAGAAGATAAGGCTTCTGCTTTTGTATTTTTTTGCTGTTTTTTATCATGGATAACAAACGTTTTAAAATTTCCCTGTGCGTCGATAATTAAATCTGTCCCAATTTTTTCTTCTTTAAGTGCATTGCTGTCTTCGGGTTTACGAACATGATGACTTCCATATGCTACTAATTCATTAAGCATTTGCCCGCTCCTTGTTTAACTCTTCTGCCTCCTGTTTATCATAAAACGCCATTAACTCTTGTATACCCGCTGTGCGTTTTGGTCTAAGATGGCTCGAACTCATCAGCTTTTCATTTAAAATACCGTTGGCGTTTTTAGCCTGTTCACAATCTAAGACTCCGTTAATAATTGCCATATCGTAGGCAAATAAAGGCTGTGGCTTGCCTGCTGGGTCATAATACATATCATAAAATAAACTACCTATAGGTATAGTTTCTAAAATAGGTTGGTCATTTGGGTTAGGCGTATAAAACTCACAAGCAAATTCACGAGTCCCCAAATAAGGCCTTCTAAAACACTGCCCTTTGGCTACTCGTCTATTAAACATTTCTACATATTTGATAGGCGGATTTTTTACATCAAAGGTATCTTGAAAAACAGAGGCTTCAATAATATAAGCCACATCTTTAAGAACAATGCTATTTCTCAGATCTCTTTCATCTTCAATAATAAGAGGCTTTGCATTCTGCTTACTCTTTAATTCATTACGTTTTATAGAAAAATATTGAACTGGCTTAAGAATAAGAATGCGTCTAACATACCATTTAAATTCAGGTTTCCATAGGATACAATCTAATATTCCTCTGGCGGCTGATGGCGTCATACAAGGATAGCTCATTCTTTCTACTTTTAAATCTGGTCTAGTGAAACAAGCAAATTCCCCGGTTATTTTTACTCTGACTATTTGTTCATCTAGTATTACTGACATATTGTCTCCATCTTTTAAAGTTAAGTACGTTCTCTCATCGTGTTATTAAACATAATATTTTATCTATAAAAAGTAAAACAACTTATACAATAGTACATATTTTGATTTAAACAAAAAGTGTTTCAAGGTTTTGATTGTCTATATCAAGACCAAGTGTCTCATTATATTTACCGTCCCAAACAATAACGCCGTTAATCTCTCGATATAGACCTTTTGTTTTTTGAAAAAAATTGGGGTATACTTGTACTGAATATACTTGGAGTTTTCTAAAATCTGAACGTGAAGGTTTTAGTCCTAAACTTTGTTTTTCTTCAATTTTGCGATATAATTCTTTGCTTTCATCATTATATTGATAGATAAAAATGCTTTGCGTCGCATTATCTATTAATTTATACATGCTATTAACTTTTTCAAAGTCATAAGCTTCACGCACAGGTGTAATTTTTTTTGTTTCAATATAAAGCGACATAACCTGTTGGTAGTAATTTTTAAAAAAACTATATTCATCTAACCGTTGAACATTATCTTTTATTAATAGCTTCGCTAATTCCATTTCTGTTTTATATGCACCGCTTGGATAAATGGCATTTTCAAGCTCAAACAGATAAACTTCACCTTTTTGTGCCATGCTACCTTCTCGATTACAACGACCTGCGGCTTGAATAATGGACTCTAAAGGGGCTATCGCTCTAAACACACACGGAAAGTCAAAGTCAACGCCTGCTTCTATAAGTTGAGTCGAGACAACAAGAATTTTTACTTTATTTTTTAAATCAGCTCGAATATTTTCTATGACAGCTTTACGATGCACAGGACACATATTTGTGGATAGATGATAAGATTTTTCCCAGTTTTTCATAACACTTAGCGACAGATAAAAATCTTTAGTAATCTGTTTAGTATTAAAAATAACTAACGTTGACTTACCCCTTTCGCCTGTTAAAATCACCTGTGTTTTTAAATCGTCTATGGAGAGTGGATTTAGCTCATTAAGCAAGTTGAAATTAACTCTTTTAGTTTTATTAAACAGCTCTTCAGCATTATCTACTAATGGTATTAGGCGTTCAACTCCATTAAAGTTTTCATGTTTTTCAAAGGCGGGCATGGTGGCTGTACAAAATACAAAGCTCGTATTCATAACTTTTTGTACATCTTTAAGCATATCAAGCGTAGGCAGAACTAATTCTTTGGATAAAGTTTGTACTTCGTCTAAAATCACTACTGAATTGGCGATATTATGTATTTTTCTAGATTTTGAAGGTTTATTGGAAAACAAAGATTCATAAAATTGTACTGTTGTTGTAACTATTATGGGATAATCCCAATTTTCGCAGGCGAGTTTTTTCTTATCTGTTTCTTCGTTTATACTCTTTGTTTCTTCCTTATTCTCTTCATTAAAACTAGCATGATGTTCTAAAATATTATCTTCACCAAAATATTTTTTTAATAATGCCGCCGTTTGGTCAATGATATTTACATAAGGTAAAACAATAATAATACGTTTAAGTTTATTTGCCCTAGCGTGTTCTAATGCCCAATGAAACGAGGTTAGTGTTTTGCCTAGTCCTGTGGGTAAATTAAGAGAATAAAAATCTACCTTTCCATTTGCTTTTTCTAAGGCCTGTTTTCTGGCTTGATTTCGTAAGACATTAATTTCTTTTAGACTTGCTTGATGGCTTTCAAATCCCTGAAAAATAGCCTCAATTTGTTTTAAACAATTTTCAAGGTCTAGTTTTTTACCACCACGCAACTCAGCTTTATCAGGTGAAAAATGCGACTCTGTATCTAACCAATCGGCATCAGTTAAACACGAAAAAATAAATCGTGTAAGTAACTCTCTTTCTAATTTGTTGTAGCTACACGCCTTTAATTCAGCAAGTAAATCACGTAGTGCTTGTACAAATTCTTTATGCCGAATACTCATATCTGTTAAAAAAAGCTTATATAACTCCTGCCATTTTTTATCTTCACCCTTATCTACGTCAACAACAGTATCTTCTTTCTCCCAAGCTATACTGTTTTCTAGCCCTTTGTGATGCCCATTGATGCAAAAAGACAGTTCATGACAATCAAGTTGGCGTGCGACGATTGCACCCCAACGGGCATGAGGCACAGAACCTCTTTGACCACCATTTTTTAAATAAGCTTGAAACTCTTCTTGATATTTGCCAAGGTCATGTAACAACGCCACAAGGCTAAGCATTTTTTCTTGGGTTTTGTTATTAGCAAAAGTTTTAATCAGTTTTTGAGTGTTAGTTAAATGATCTTTTAATAAATGAGTATTACCATCTCTATTTTCAGAATGGGCGAGATAAGAATGCGTCATGTAATGACCTCGATGCTAAGTAGCTGTTTACAAATCAAGTTGTATCTTTTATGACTAGCCACAAACTTTAGGATAAAAGACTAAATATAGTCTTTTATGCATTATATAAAGATTTTTTACTGGTGATGCAAGTATATTAACTATTATATTGCGTCATATGTACTGAAACATTAAGGTTTGGAGATATTTTTAGGGGTATACTAAAACAATAAAAACATTTTATTAGTATAAGAGTGTTATCTGGAAAAGACTATTCATTCCTCGTCTGTTTTATCATCAAGGATACTCAAAACGGTGGCAATAGCTTTTTGTTCATTGTTTTTATAGAGTCAATTTTTCCATTAGTAATAGAAACCTGTATCCAAATACAAAATTTCTTCATATTTAAATGGCTCTCCCTCAAAGACGGGGGCAGGTAGAAAAAATCTAATAAAAAAGACATACTGCCATAAAGCGGTATGCCTAACAGGGCAAAACGCGATTCCGACCAAAGAAAGGAGATCGCCCTGTGGAAAGAATTCTAATCGGTTTGCCAGAATTTACAATAGAAAATGTTGTTTCCGCCAAACCCGTGGTATTACAAGTTTCTTGGATGGGACAGGCTGTTTGCCCGCATTGTGGCAGCAAGCAACTGCGTATCAAGGATAGTTTTTGGAGAAGCATAAAAAATATACCATTGCGTGCAAGTCCTTCGTCTTT
>NZ_FRDI01000020.1 GCF_900143255.1 Desulfovibrio litoralis DSM 11393 | reverse complement strand
AGTTTTGTGCTGTTAGGAATAGAAAATACAATCAAATTTTGGTCGGAAAAATGCTCTGAATTTTAGCCTGCCCCTGTCTTTGGTGTAGAGCCGGTAAGTCTAAAAAATTCTTTGGTGGCTTTAAAAAACAATAAACAAAAAAAGCGTAACTTTAACAAGCTACGCTTTGATTTATAAAAAATGGTGGGCCGTGCGGGGATCGAACCTGCGACTCATGCATTAAAAGTGCATTACTCTACCGGCTGAGTTAACGGCCCACGAATTTAAGAGCGTTAAGCTCTTGTTCTGTGTGATAACCAACAACAGAAATTAGTGTTTATACATTCAAGCGAAATAAGTCAAGCAAAAATATATTTTTTTTTTAACTTTTTTAATTTAGATGATCTTGCCCGAATTTTGCGTAATTTTCACACTAAATTTGAGACTATTGCACAATAGGCTCAAAGTGGCTTTCGCTAGAAAGACACTCCAAAAACTACGAATAAGGACACTAGGCTGGCTTTGCCTGCCAGTGGACTTGGGGGCTTCGGGGGTATCCCCCGAAACAAAGGGAAAATTAAATTTTCCTGTAAAATGAGTGGTTTTTGTGTCTTAAGACGTTTTATGCTATGTTTATACAGAGCATAAAACGATGATAAAAGCACGCAAAACGGAGTTTTGCAATGGTCTTTATTTTGTTGTATTAAGACTGCTGTTTTTTCTCTTTGCGGTCTTTTGCCGCTTGTCCGTGAGAACTTCTAAACTTTAAACGAATTGGGGCGTGTTTTATTCCTAAATTGTTACGCAGATTTTTTTCCAAAAACTTGGCATAAGAGTCGGGAATACGCTCGGCATCACTCACAAAAAATACAAAAGTCGGCGGAGCAATTTCCGCCTGAGTCATGTAAAAGAATTTTGAGCGTCTACCTTTTACTGTTGGCGGTTGGTGGGTTAAAAGAGCTTCTTGGGCGACTTTGTTTAGTTTGCCCGTTCCTATTCTGGTATAATATTCTTTGCGAATTTCGGTAGCAAGCGGAACTATTTTGGCTAAATTAAAACCTGTTTTTGCGGAAACAAACAATAAAGGAACGTGTTGGCAATAGACCAAGGCCTCTTTATAATCTTTGGCAAAGATTTTTTGTTTGTCTTTTGAAACTAAATCATATTTATTAACCAAAACAATAAAAGGAGTTTTTCTTTCATCCAATAATTCAAGCAGGCGTTTGTCTTGTTGAGTCAAACCGTCTGTTCCGTCAATGACTAAAAGCGTAACGTGAGCCTTACTACTACTTTTTAGCGAAGAGTTTACGCTATAGCGTTCAACGGTATCAGTAATTTTAGAACGTCGCCTAATTCCCGCTGTATCAACGAAAACATAATCTTTTCCTTTGATGTTGGTGCTAATATCAACGCTATCTCTGGTTGTTCCGGCGATGTCGCTGACGATCATGCGTTCTGTTTTGCTTAAGGCGTTTACCAAAGAAGATTTTCCGGCGTTTGGGCGTCCTAAAAGGGCAAGGCGTAAAGTTTTTTGCAACTCTTCGGCGACTTGTTCTTCTTCGCTGGGTTCTTCACTTTGAACTTCTATTGCAATATCAGGGTCATAACTGTTTGTTTCAAGTTCTGAATTATTTTCGTTTTCTTTGTTTTGTATTTTTTCTTGGTAAGCTTCAAACTCAGCTTCGGGAAAATGTAAAAAACTTAAGATTTCTTCATCTAAGGCCCTGAGGTTAAAACCATGTTCTGCGGAACAGGGTAACATTTGAAAGCCTAAAATATGAAAGTCTGACATAAGCAGTTCAGCTTTTTCTTCGCCGTCAACTTTATTGACAATTAATAAGATCGGCTTGCCCGCTTTTCTTAAATAATTTGCCAGGTGATCGTCAAAAGGCGTTAAGCCGTCTCTTCCATCAACGACAAAACAGAGTAGGTCGGCTTCTTCCATAGCCTCTTTGGATTGACGCAAGATTTCCGCTTCAAAGCCGCGAATACCCGCTGGTCCCTCAGTAACGGCAGAGTGGCTGTCGAGGGTGATTCCGCCTGTATCTATCAAGGTAAAAACCTTTCCGGATCTTTTTACGGTTCCTTCCATGCGGTCTCTGGTTACTCCCGGCATATCGTGGGTAATAGCGCGGTTACTACGAATAAGGCGATTAAATAGTGTTGATTTTCCAACGTTTGGGCGACCGATTAGAGCGACTTTTGGCATTGTTTTTTGGGGCATTGTTCTTGAACTTTTTAAAGCAAGTTGGTCATTATTGATGTTTGACATAATCTGGTCTTGTAAAATTTGTAGAGTGTTTAAAACATATTATTTTAGATGTAAGGATACTTCGTTTGTAAAATTAAATAATTAACAAAAGTAAACCGTTATAACATCTTTTTTGTTGAAAATATGTTATTTGATAATGCGTAAAACTTTATATGAAACCACTGCACAAGAAAAAAGTTTTGTGCAGTGGTTTGTATTCTTTATTAAAGCTTAGCCTTTTAAGTTGGCACGATCAGCGGCGATACGGTAGCCTCTTATCTGGTTTCCGCTCATAACGCTAATAACATTATCGGCATGTTCGGACGGAACTTCTACAAAAGAAAAACTATCTCTGATGTCAATTGCTCCGATAATTTTTCCGGGAAGTCCGGTTTCTCCGGCAATAGCACCAACAATATCACGTGGTCCTATACGCATTTTATGCCCTACGTTTAAGAAAAGACGAGTCATGCCGGCTTCCGGTTCGTGTCTTTCTCCGCCGCGGTCATTAGAAAAGCCTTCTCTTCCGCCTTTGGCAAAGCGGTCGCCACTACGTTCAGGTCTGCTTTCATTTTTATCTCTAAAAGATCTGCCTTCGCCTCTTTCAAAGCGATCGCCTCCGTCTCTTGGGCGAGAAAAACGAGAATCAGAGTCTTTTCTTTCTCTGTCTCTAAAACTTCCACGATCACTGCGTCCGCGATCACCACGATCACGTCCACGATCACCACGATCACCACGGTCGCCTCGATCACCACGATCACGATCACTACGCTCACGTTTTTTGTTTCTGTCAGGTGCAAAGTCATCAAATTCAGACTCTTTACTTGCTGCAACCGGAGAATCTCTAAGAATAAGCAGGTGTAACAAGGCAGCGGCAACATCGAGACTGGTGTATTCATCTACCAATAAAGTTTGCACTAAAGCCGATTGACGATCGAGTTTTCCCGTAGCTAGGGTTAAACTTACTTCTTCCATGAGCTTTGCTGTTTTTATTCCGGCAACGTCTTGGAGAGTAGGCACTTGGCTTTGTATGATTTTTGCCTTTGTATATTTCATTATATCACGCAGTTTGTAAAACTCACGTGCCGTAACAAAGGTAAAGGAGCGTCCGCTTTTTCCGGCACGTCCCGTACGTCCGATACGGTGGACATAATCTTCGACATCATTCGGAATATCGTAGTTTATAACAGCTTCAACATCATCAACGTCAAGCCCTCTGGCGGCAACGTCTGTTGCGACTAAAATATCCATGCTACCATTGCGAAAACGTTGCATAACGCGTTCACGTTGGGTCTGGGTTAAATTTCCGTGGAGGGCATCAGCCGAGAATCCACGCCCTAAAAGATGTGTAGTTAAATCGTCAACACCTCTTTTGGTTGAACAAAAGATAATAACACGTCCAAGGTTGTTGGCATCAATAATACGACATAAAGCCTCTAATTTTTGGTGAGGGCGAAGTTCGTAATAATGTTGTTCAATGCTTGGAACGGTAACTTGTTTTTGAGTAACGGCCAAGTGTTCGGGGTCGTTTAAAAAGCGATTTGCCATTTCAACAATAGGTTTTGGCATTGTTGCTGAAAAAACTACAGTTTGGCAAAATTCAGGTGTTTTTTCTAAAATTTGTTCTATATCTTCACGAAAGCCCATATCAAGCATTTCGTCTGCTTCATCAAGAACGGATATTTTAATATTGGAAAGGTCTAAAGTGCGTCTTTCAAGGTGGTCAATAATACGCCCGGGTGTTCCGACAACGATCTGAACGCCTCTGACCAAGGCTCTTATTTGTCTTTCTATTGGTTGACCGCCGTAAACCGGCAATACGTTTAAGCCTTTTTTGTGTGCGGCGAGGCTACTTATTTCTTCGGCTACTTGAATAGCAAGCTCTCTGGTCGGACATAAAATCAACGCTTGAACGCCTCTATCTTTAGGGTCAATTTTTTCTAAAGCGGGAATCCCAAAGGCCGCTGTTTTCCCCGTTCCTGTTTGTGCCTGCCCGATTACATCACTTCCGGCTAAAATGCGTGGAATAGCCAACGCTTGTATTGGTGATGCCTCTTCAAACCCCATATCACTAATTGCTTGTAAAATCTCGCTTGAGATTGACAAGTCTTCAAAACGTACAGTCATAAAAATCCTTATGAAAATTAAAGCAACTCTTTGTTATAATTATCGGTTTTCCGTCTAATTATATAATGGGAAAATTTTATAACAAAACACACGTTTTATTATAATGTTATTTGCTTTTGTTTGTTTCGTTACCCATTTTAACTGTTCACATATAAATCAAAGCTGATTTATCCCCAACGCCATCTAATGCTGATTTAGCAACCCAATCCCTAGAAGAAACGCCCCTTAGCCCATTTGTTTCGGCTTTTTTTATTAAGATAAGCCTATCGTATGAGTAAACAAGCCCAAGCCGGCATATACCACCCGTGGTTTACTAAAAACTGCTTATATTGTTTTTATTCTATTGTGCAATATAAAGAGTTTAGTCAAGCATAATTTTTTTTCCGAGTTCTGCTAAAATATATTCACAGTTCGGAGCTATTTTTTTCATCTCGCTTACAAAACGTTTTGTATTTTGAGCGAGACTTGGAAAAGTTTCCCAGTGCATGGGAATAACTTTTTTTGCCTTTAACAAAGTTGTTGCGAAAGCCGCCTGTCTTTCGTCCATTGTAAACACGCCACCAATCGGTAAAAGAGCTAAATCAATCGGATATAACTCGCCCCATATTTGCATATTGGCAAAAATGCCCGTGTCGCCCGAGTGATAAATCGTGTAATTATTGGGCAAGCGGATAATATAACCCACCGCCGGAACAGTGTTTGTTGTATGAAAAGCTTCAACCATAGTTACGGAAAAAGCTTGATATTCGATTGTTCCGCCAATATTAAAGCCGATTTTATTTAAAACGTTTTTTTCTTGTAAGCCATCTGTGATTAATTGTTCCGCAAGTCCGACAGGTATTCCGACAGGACAATCAAATTTGTTACTTATAACAACAGTATCACCGATATGGTCTTTATGTTCGTGAGTCAATAAAAGCAAATCGACTTTTTCAAGTTTGTCTACGTTGCAAGGTGATTTTGCATTTCCGCTAATCAGCGGGTCAAGCATTACAGACTTATTATCGTAGAAAATTTGAAAACATGAATGGCCATGCCACACAATAGAACATTTTGAATTCATACACAACCCTTTATCTTAAGGTAAAATAAAGATTAATTCAATAGTTTTAAACAGACTCGACTTTTTTATAAATAGCAGTTAGTAGTTTTAAGTACGCTATAAACATCACAATCATATAAAATTATACAGATGTTTTTGATGTATCTTAAAAAACTCGAGGTTTTATATGCAAAAAACAGATAAGAATATTACAAAAAAAAGTTTAAATACTCAAGCGACTCTTTGTCCGATTTTTTCTTTAAAATCAGTAAAGGACACTAGTAAACTTGAGGACTTCGGGGGTGAACCCACCGAAATGAATGAAATAAAAGATTTTTTAACAAAACTAAAAAACAGAGGAAATCCGGAACAGGCAGACGGGACGAAAGTTGAGGATACTGTAAAAATAATTTTGGAAAATGTTAAAAAAACAGGACTTGATGCAATTATAGAATATAGCAAAAAATTTGATTGTCCAGACTTTAATCTTGATAAATTAATTGTTAGCCCTAAAAGTTTAGTTAAGGCATCAAATTCTATTGATAAAAAAGACAGAGATATTTTAAGTCTTGCGATTGAACAAGTTAGAGATTTTCATCAAAAACAAAAAAGCGAGTCTTGGTTTAGCTCAAAACCTGATGGTACTATTTTAGGACAAATGCTTACGCCTGTTGATCGGGCGGGTTTATATGCTCCGGGTGGGCAAGGCGGTGCGACTCCTTTAATTTCCAGCGTAATTATGAACGCAGTTCCCGCACAAGTGGCGGGAGTAAAAGAACTCGCTTTGTGTTCGCCACCCCGCAAAGATGGAACTTTAAATGAATATCTTTTAGCCACGGCTCATCTTTTAGGTTTAGAAGAAGTTTATGCGTGTGGAAGTGCTTGGGCGATTGGGGCGTTAGCTTATGGGGCAGGTTCAATCAAGCCTGTTGATGTTATTGTTGGGCCGGGGAATATTTTTGTGGCGACTGCGAAACGTTTATTATTAGGTACTGTGGGCATTGATATGATTGCAGGACCTAGCGAAATTTGTGTTTTGGCTGATAAAGATGCAAACCCTGCTTGGATTGCGGCAGATTTATTATCACAAGCCGAGCATGACGCTTTGGCTTCGGCGATTTTAGTTTCTGATTCTGAAAAATTATTGTCGGCTGTGGCAAAAGAACTTGAAAAACAGTTAAAAACTTTGCCGAGAGTTGATTTAGCTCAAAAATCTTTGGCTGATTGGAGTGCTTTAATTCATTTGCCTAAGTTAGCAGAATGTATTGAATTAGTGAATATGCTTGCTCCGGAACATTTGGAGCTGATGACCGCTGACCCTTGGGCGATTTTGCCACAAATCCGCCATGCCGGAGCGATTTTTATGGGTGCTTATTCCTCAGAAGCGTTGGGCGATTATATGGCCGGCCCTAATCACGTTTTACCCACTTTAGGAACAGCTCGTTTTTCCTCCGCTCTTTCTGTTGAAACATTTTGTAAACGCTCAAGCATTATTTGTGCGAGTAAAAGCTTTAGCCAATCCCTTAGCCCCGCCGTCGCTCGCCTCGCCCGCCTCGAAGGGCTAGAAGCTCACGCCCGATCCGCGGAGTGTCGTTTAGAAGGGAAATAGATCGCAAGCAAATATTGTTTGTCCACTTTATTGCCAACAGCTTAAGGGGCATGTTTGGCGTCCATTTTTTGTTATATGCAAAAAAACAATAACAAGAATTTTTGCTGTAATATTTTTTTTTATCACTAATATTTACTTGAATAAGATATAAAATAAAAACTGTTACAGGCAATTGTTTGAATATTATAGATTTGATTCAACAATAAATTTTATTTTGTATTGCTTTTGCGATAAAAAAGATTTATTATATGCCGACTTTTTAGATTTATATGTGTTATGATATTAAATCCAAGACCTTACGATACTACACTTAAACTCACCTTGTGTTGCTTGGGGAATTCATAAATAAATCAAAAGTCAACTTGGCTGTTTTACTGCTGTTATTCATACAGCAATTTGGAATCACTAATAATCGAGGTTTTTTATGAAGCGGTATTTTTTACGCTGTGTTGCGTTATGTGCTTTAGTTTCTGCCTTTTGTGTCAACAGTGCATTTGCAAACGAATATTCAAATCAAGCAGGCAAATTACAACGCCTTGATCAACTCGAACAAAGAATGTTGGCAAAACAGATGAGGCTTATTACTCAAGCGACAACAGAAAGAGAAAAAGCCACGATTGAACAAGATACCAGAGAAAAACAAGCCAGATTGCAAAAGTTTAAAAACAAAGTAGCACAAGTCAGATAAAGCAATAAGCTTTGTTTTATTATTGTTGTTTTTTAGGTAAAACGCCGAGTGGAAAATACTGCTCTGCGTCTTTTGCCGTCAAAAGATAATAGAGAAAAACCAGCGGAAGTATGTATAACGCTATTAAATACTTGCTGAAAAGAACATCAAAATCGCCTCTAAACAAATAAGGCAAGAAATTTATTAAACTATTACCTGCTATTATGATCATGCTGATAAAAAAGAGTCTTTTCTTGCGTTGAAAAAAACCGTAAAGCGTTGCAATAAAAACAAAAGTCATAGCTAGGTTGATTATAAAAGGTAATTGGTTAAAACCTCCTAGTTGCCATATTTCAATAAAGTTCCAACTAAATACCTTAAGTAGCCATAAACCTTCGCCAATACGCCAAACCGCATAGATTAAAAAGAGGGTTAAGCCAAAGCTCAGTTTTTTATTCAATAAGTCTAAAGTGGGGCGTGCTTGCTCGCCTTTTTGGGTTATTTTTTTAGAAAGCACAGACAAAAGGCTGTAACAATAGAACAGTAGAAGCCCCCAAAGATTAGACCACACGTTATTCACAACGCTTACGCCCAGTACAAAAATAGCACCTATCAACGCACTAATAAACGGAATAAGCCAATATTTTGTTTTAATCGACAAACACCCGATTGAAATAAGAATTGTTGGTATTGTAAAGAGCAATAAAAATATTGCCCAATCTCCTTTTAATATCCCAGCAATACTGAAATAAACGGCAAGGAGGCAAATTATCGCATGAAAGAAAAGATAGATTTTCCCCGGCGTTGGAATAAAAGAAATTAGGTCTTTTATTGGAGATATAGAACAATTGTTGAAGTTGTTATTTTGTTGTTGTGAAATCATTTTTTTATTTTTGCCTCAATTTTTACCCCAAAACTCAAATTGTTAAAAAGCTGATATGCTATTTCAGTCTACTTTTACAAAGGTTCAAACCTAAATGATGGAGGTGTAAATGCTAGAGATCTTTTGTAGTTTTTTAGGAGAAGCTAATAATACCTCCAAACTTAAATGATGGAAGGGTGAATTTCCCATTTTTATAAAAAAACTTATTATATTCCTCACGGGTACTTGGGTAGCAAAGTTTCTTGTCAAACATGTAAGGTCTGTATAAAACTATATCGGCATCATAATCTCTAATGATAATGCTATATCCTTGTTTGGTTAATAATCCAACAAGCTCTTCTTCGGAATATGGGCTGGTCATCTTCTCTCTTAAACCTTGAATAAAGCGGTCTGTTATTTCAGGAGGATAAATAGGCATAAATTCATTGATATTCAGTGTTCTCTGGAAATACAAAAGCTTTCCTGTGTTATCAACGGCAACAGTTCCTGCATCAATGGGAAGACATATTTCTTTTTTGGTTTTCTCGTCCATATCGTCAGGCCAATAGCCTGACCATGCTATATAATATAGAGCCTTATATTTTTTGTCGTGCTTTGAGGTTTGCACTTTTCCATCTCCACTATTACCTGCCAAAGTTGAAGAGACGCTCCCTAGTAGGGTGCATAGCGCAATAAGACAAAGTATCCCAAAACATTTTACAATTGTGTTATACATATAATTACTCCCCATTATCTTAGTTCATTCCCCCATTCCAAAAAACTCAAATTGTTAAAAAGCTGATATGCTATTTCAATCTACTTTTACAAAGGTTCAAATTTAAATGAGGGAAGTGTAAATTTACCATCTTTATAAAAAAACTTATTATATTCCTCACGGGTACTTGGGTAGCAAAGTTGCTCATCAAAAACGGGAATGATAAATTCTTCGATGGTTGTATTATACTCTCGCTTAAGAATGCTGTACCCCTTCTGAGTGAGTACGTTTACGAACTCTTCTTCTGAATACGTTTGTTTTATACCTTTTCTTAACTCTCGAATAAAGTCTGAGGTCGATCTATACATATAGACAGCTTCAAGGGGACGCCCAGGACCAGTAAAAGAGGTACCCCTAACAAAAGGGACTCCTGTGTCGCTAACGTGAACAACACCAACAAAGAATGGAAGACATATTTTTTTTCTGGTTTTCTCATCCATATCATCAGGCCAATAACCTGACCATACTATATAATATAGTGCCTTATGTATCCTTCTATTATATAGGTCAATTTTCTTAGCGAACTCTTCAAAACTATTATCTGGAGGAGGCGTTGTAATTGATATTGTGTCATCAACAAACGCACGATACCCCCCTTTGCTAAGAGCATCCTTAGTCTCAGCTTCCATAGCAAGTACGCGGTTGCGATCCATTACAATAAAGTTTGTATGTCGCAAATATACAAAGATAGAAAATGCAATTAATGCAATCAATACAACCAATACAAGCAAAATATAGCGTTGAGTCAGTCTAATCATTTTTGTTGCATCCTTTCAATAACTTTTTTCTCCCCAAAATATGCAGAAGCCTCATTTATTCTCGCTTTATAACAACCTTTACTTTGGCTCTTTGGCTTTGTTTTATTTAAGATACTGTTGGCCCTGAATAGCTTCTGTACGCAAAATAGTTTGCTACGCTTTTTGAAGTTTTTATATAATATATAAAGAGAAGTGGAATTACGAGATATAATCCGATTCGTTCAAGGTTTTGCAGAAGAAAATCAGGGTTTTCCAATAATCTTTGAATATAGTTAAACGCTAAGTAAGCGGAGGTAATCACCAAGCAAATTAAAACGGGTGTTTCTTTGCGGTTAAAGGTAAAGTAAATTATTGGAATAAATAATAAAATAATAAGTGTAGGTAGCCAAAAGGTAAACGAACTCAAGGTGCTGTTAGTGGTTAAGCTGCTTGATTCATTCATCATCACAATAGAACTAATTTTCCATATAAAATGTATGCGATAAGCAATTCTAAAAACGGCATAAATAATTAATAAGACAAGCCCAAAAGGCATAGTCCTGCCTGAGCTGTTCATCGTATAAGGATTTCTGGGGTCGTTTGACATTGTATACAAGTTATTTTGTGGTGGAATAGAATAACTCTGTTCTTTTTGGGGGCTGGTAAAATCGTTTGTGTTATTAGTATTTTCTTTTGAATAAGGCATAATTTTACTCCTAAATATTTTTATGAGATTTTTCAATCGTTAATTTGTTGTGTGTTTTTAGCTGGTTTCTTTATTTTTAGAATTAGATAAAAAATAAGCTTCTGCTTCTTTTGACGTTTTTATGTAATATATAAACATAAAAGGAATAAAATAAAAAAAGATGTCAGGAGTCAGATATATGTCAATTGAAAACATATTATTTACGACTATTAATATTTCATAACTCGCTAAAACCGCTAAACATATTAGTGTGTGCATTTTTTTGTGTTGAAGCAAAAAATAGATAATACAAGGTGATAAGATTATAGTAGCAAGTTGTGGAAGAAGAGATATTTTATCTAGTAAAGATAAGTCTGGCAAAGATAAGTCTGATAGATACGCTTGTTGCTGTATGAAAAAATATAAGACTGTGATAGGGTAAATAATAGAGTTGAGTATTAATAAAAATAAACCAAGCGGAAGTTTTCTTTTTAAAAGGTTAAAAGTACGCAAGGAATATTC
>NZ_FRDI01000019.1 GCF_900143255.1 Desulfovibrio litoralis DSM 11393 | reverse complement strand
AACTTTTAACATTTTTTTAGGTCGCATGATGTTTAAACTCTTTTCGATTGTAATTTCAGTATTGTTGGTGAGTTTGTTATTGTCTGTCTCGGCTTTTGCGATGAGTGATGAAGATTTTATTCAGTTGTGCAAAAAAGGGACTTTAGAAGAAGTCAAAAAAGCCATCGCAAACGGGTCTAATGTAAACGCTAAAGATATTGATGATAGAACGGCTTTAATGAGAGCTGTTTATAGCAACCCAAGCCCTGATGTAATCGCAGAGCTTATCAAAGCGGGAGCTGATGTAAACGCTAAAGATATTAATGATAATACAGTTTTG
Source organism: Desulfovibrio litoralis DSM 11393 (assembly GCF_900143255.1). NCBI lineage: Bacteria > Pseudomonadati > Thermodesulfobacteriota > Desulfovibrionia > Desulfovibrionales > Desulfovibrionaceae > Desulfovibrio > Desulfovibrio litoralis. Next base: position 25,758 of record NZ_FRDI01000019.1, on the reverse strand, counting down.
AGTCATGCAGTTGATAACTCAAACCCAGAAGTAATAAAAGAGCTAATAAAAGCTGGGGCTAATATAAACGCTAAAAATGTTCAAGGCTGTACCGCTTTAATGTGGGCAGCTCTTTATCAGAAAAACCCTGATGTTACAGCAGAACTAATTAAAGCTGGAGCAGATGTTAATGCGAAAGATAAAGCTGGAACGACAGCTTTGATGTTTGCCGTTTTTTTTTATGATAACCATTTAGTTGCAATAGAGCTGATTAAAGCTGGGGCTGATGTTAACGAGAAGAATAAATCTGGCGAAACAGCTTTAGATATTGCCAAAACTAATAATAACCCCCAAATTATAGAAATATTAACAAAAGCCGGGGCGAAATAACGCAATTTCTTTTATTTACGTTGTTTTTTTATTTTTTATTATTTTTTCCACGCCTAAAAACTTTGCCTAAATCTTTATGAATAAGGGTTACAAAATGTTTAAACGTTTTTTAATAATAACTTCCGTATTTTTGATCAGTCTTTTATCCTCTATTTCGGCTTTTGCGATGAGTGATAAGGCTTTTTTAAAGTTGTGTGAAGTTGGTTCTGTGGAAGAAGTCATACAGGCGATTGAAAACGGAGCTAATGTTAATGCTAAAAATAGCGATGCAGAAACACCTTTAATGATTGCCGCAACTTATCACTCAAACAGTAAAATCATCAAGGAGCTTATCGAAGCCGGAGCTACTGTCAATTATAAAGATAAAGACGGTATGACGGCATTGATGCGTTCTGTAAGATACAATGCGATTCCTGTTATCATTATAGAGCTTATTAAGGGCGGAGCTGATGTAAATACCAGAGATAAAGATGGTAAAACGCTTTTAATGCATATTGTTGCCTTTGAAGTTGAGCCTCAGTTGCTTAGAGAACTCATTAAAGCCGGAGCTGATGTCCATGCTCAAGATGCGAAAGGGGCAATCGCTTTGATGTATGCCACTTCTACTAACCGCAACCCTGATGTAATTATAGAACTGCTTAAAGCTGGGTCTGATGTAAACGCCACCTTGTTAGGCGGTGAAACAGTTTTGATGAATGCCGCTGCATTAAACACAAATCCTGATATAACCGCAGAGCTAATAAAAGCCGGAGCTGATATCAACGCCAAAGACAGGTTTGGCAAAACAGCCTTGGATTATGCCAGGGAAAATAAAAATTCCAAGGCAGTGATGGTTTTAATTGATGCTGCCGTTGAATAAAACAAACTTTTCTTTTTAATTTTTTATGCTGAGGATTAAAGTTTTACTTTAATATGTGGATTCTTAGCGTTGTCCGAAATATTTTTTATTAAACTTTTTAAGAGAATTAAAGATTGATTGTTCGTTAAGGCATATTTTTCTCTAAGTTTTTTAACGGCTTCACAGCGTTTTTGTTCATTCCACCATTGATCAAGCTTTGGATAAATAAGTTCAAGGGCTTGAGCGGCTTCGGTCGGGGAATAAAATAAAACACCCGTTTCATGCAAGGCATCAAACAAGGGTTTTGCTTCTATGGTTTTAATTGATGCTGCCGTTGAATAAAACAAACTTTTCTTTTTAACTTTTTATGCTGAGGATTAAAGCTTTACTTTAATATGTGGATTTTTAGCGTTGTCCGAAATATTTTTTATTAAACTTTTTAAGAGAATTAAAGATTGATTGTTCGTTAAGGCATATTTTTCTCTAAGTTTTTTAACGGCTTCACAGCGTTTTGGTTCATTCCACCACTGATCAAGCTTTGGATAAATAAGCTCAAGGGCTTGAGCGGCTTCGGTCGGGGAATAAAATAAAACACCCGTTTCATGCAAGGCATCAAACAAGGGTTTTGCTTCTGCTGAAAATAGTTCGACTTTGGGATTCCAAAATAAAATGAAAGGAATATTCGCCACCAGAGTGGCATGAAGCGTTGTTCCGGGATAATCAAACACTAAGAGCTTGGCTTTTTGATAGTTTGGAAAAAAATCTTGAGTGGTAGTTTTGAGCCAAGGGCATTCTTTCTTTATTATTTCAGTCGCTTGAAAGGCGGAATAATTATAAGGATATTCTTGATGTATTAACTTTCCTTGTAAGTTTTGGGGTATTTTTTTGAAAAATTCCAACTGGTTGAAAAGGTAATCAAATTCAAGTTCCGGTACGGCGGAGTTAGATAAAAAACGTGGATTATAAGTACTTCGCATATTGGTAACAAATAAAATGCTACCGTCGTTGTTAGCGGAATGTTTTGCTTTTTTTGCTAAATTTACAGAGGGAAAAGCTAAAAAATTAGCTGTTTCGTTTTCAAGCGAGTCCCAACCCCAAGTAAGAAAAAGAGAAGCTTGTTCATATTCTTCAAGTGCCAACATGGGATAACTCAATGCCGTGCCGTAATGTGAGCCGTGTTGCGACATGATAATATTTGCACATTGTTCGGCTTTATATGCTAAAAAAGCTTTTGTTTGTTCATCAACGGCAATAGACGGAGCAGGAAAGAAAATGGTTTTATCCTTATATTTATCAAGCAACTTACTGTTTTCTTTCATTAAATCTTGAAAGATTTGAGTGTCCCATAAACTGTTTGGCAAGAACGCTTCCACTTGAGTGATGATAAATTCTTCAAATTTATCTGCGGGTTCAAACTCCACAGGGCTTTGACCTGTTTTAAATTCTCTTAAAGCCGACGATTCACCAATTACAAAAGGTGGAAGTTTTTGAATTGGTAAAAAAGGATATAATAACGCTTCTTTTAGCCCTATGCCTAAAACATTTTGTTCAATTAAAGTGTTTTTAGGGAAAATTTTTTGGCAAAACGTATTTTTTAAATTTAAGAGTTGGCTTTTTAAACTTCCACGTTCAGAGCGAAGCGGAAGAGCCTTGGGCATTGGATAATTTTTTGTTATTTCGGAAAGCGTTCGGTAGCTTATCAAAGCGTTTTGTTGAAATTTTTCCAAACTAACAACATGATTTGCTTTCATAAATTTTATTATTTGTGTGGCGAGTGCTGAGTGTAACTCTGCTGATGAAAAACTTGCGACTACAAAAGACGAAGTGTTTGAGAGGTGTGCGTTTTCAAGCTCAACGCCTTGATAGTCACAGTTATCTTGATGTTTAGCGGCAAGTTCCAGTCTTTTCCATTGTTCAAAAGCACTGCATAAAAAATGACCGAGAAACATTGACAGTTGCCAACGCCAAAAATATAAAGATTCGTTGCGTTGATGGCGTTCATTCAATTTTTTTGCCAAAAAAGGGATAAGATATAAACTGAGTTGTCGCAAATAACTTATATCCGGCAACAAAGCTTCACTGTCTTTCCACGGAGAAAGACCAAAGTTTTGCAGTGTGTTTTGTGCTTTTTGCAGGTTTGGTAAGTCGTTTATTTTAGTAAAGCAAAAAGGACCTAAGGCGATACGCTCTTTATTTTGAAACTTTTTATCGTTATAATCAAGAACGCTTAAACATAGTTGTTTATTACTCATTTTATGTTATTCGCCCTTTAAACGCACAACTTCGGAAACAGTTGGAATATGTCGTACTTTATCAATAACTACATATAATTGAACAACATCTTTGACAACAACGGTTAAATCGATTTCCGTAATTCCTTCTTCGGCTGAGCGAAAGTTTCCCGCATCAATATTTACGCCCATTTCAGCTAGGTTCGTAGTAATTTGAGCTAAAACTCCCGGAGAGTTCACGGCGATAATACGTATTTTTGCCGGTAAAGGGTCGTTGTTTTGCCCTTCCCAACTTAAGGTGATTAACCTGTCAACTTCAGCATTGGCAAGGCTAAGACAGTCGGCTGTGTGTACGGTTACGCCTCGTCCTCGGCTAATAAAACCAACAATGGCATCACCGACAATAGGCGTGCAACACTTAGCATAACGCACCAAAATTCCATCAACGCCCGTGATATTGATAGTATCAAGCTTTTTGTTTTGTGCTTTTTCTTTTTCCTTTTCTTTTTCTTTAGCGTGAGGAGAAAGCGGGGCGTCTGTTTGCGAAACATTTTTTTCTTCTATTTTTGGAACAAAAAATCGCAATATTTTTGATGATGAAAGTTTAGTATACCCAACGGCGGAAATCATATCCTCGAGGCTTCTGTAGTTAAGCTCTTTTAAAACCGGAGCCCAATCTGCTTCTTTGACAAGTTTATGAAAGTTTACGCCAACTCTGCGTCCGTGTTTTTCCAATAATTCCTGTCCAAGGGCGATACTGCGGCTACGTTCTTCGGTTCTGATATAAGATTGAATGCGAGTTCTGGCTTTGGCGGTTTTGACAAATTTGAGCCAATCTCTGTTGGGGTGTCCTGTTTCTTTGGTAATAATTTCAACAACATCGCCATTTTTTAGCGGAGTAGACAAAGGAAGCAGTTTGTTGTTGATCTTTGCCCCGCTACAACGGTCGCCGATTTGAGTATGAATTTGATAGGCAAAGTCAACGGCAGTTGCATGTTCAGGTAGTTCCTTAACGGTTCCTTTTGGGGTAAATATATAAATCTCATCTTTAAACAAATCACTCCGCAAAGAACGCAAAAATTCTTTTGGATCATTTTCTAGCTTTTGCCAATCGAGCATTTCTCTAAGCCAGTTAAATTGCTTAATATCTTTTGATCTTACTCTTCCGCCTTCTTTATAGAGCCAGTGGGAAGCCAAACCGTTTTCAGCAAGTAAATCCATATCTTCGGTTCTAATCTGTACTTCCATGCGTTCAGCACCAGGGCCTAAGACGGTTGTATGTAAGCTTTTATAATCATTAGCTTTAGGCATGGAGATATAGTCTTTAAAACGTCCGGGAACAGGTGTCCAAATTTCATGGACATAGCCCAAGACGGCGTAACAGTCGGAAACATCGTCAACAATTACCCTAAAGGCAATAATATCGTGCATATCTTCAAGACGCAGGCTTTGAGAGGTCATTTTTCGATAAATGCTGTAAATATGTTTTGTACGCCCTTTGACACGCCCTTTTATTTCGTGTCTTACAAGAATATCTTCAAGTATATTAATAACTTTAGCAATATATTCTGCATCATCGGCTTGGTTTTCGTCTATCCATTTTGTAATAGTATTAAAGGTTTCCGGCTGAAGATAGCGAAAGCTCAAGTCTTCCAATTCAAGTTTTAATCTGTGTAAACCCAAGCGGTTGGCTAAGGGTGCGTAAATATCCATTGTTTCTTGAGAAATTCGCACTCTTTTATGAGGTTTTTGAAACTCAAGAGTTCTCATATTATGTAGGCGATCAGCAAGCTTTACGATAAGTACACGAATATCTTCGCTGGTTGCTAAGATCATTTTGCGAATGTTTTCGGCTTGTTGCTCTTCTTTACTGTCAAAAGTGAGCATACTGATTTTTGTAACACCATCAACAATATCGGCTATTTCTTCGCCAAAGGCTTCATCAATGTCTTCTATGCTGTGAGAAGTGTCTTCGACTGTATCATGTAATAAACTTGCACAGATAGTGGCTTCGTCCATGCGTAAATCGGCAAGGATTTCGGCAACGGCAAGAGGGTGGAAAAAATACGGTTCGCCGGAAAGACGTGTTTGACCATCGTGGGCAGTGGAGGCGTAGTCATAAACTTTTTTGATTAGTTCAAGGTCGGCACTAGGGTAGTATGCCTCTACTGTTTGTAAAATTTCTTGTATTTTTTTGATCACGACAGGACTCTCGCACTATAAATTTTAATTGGTGTTGTTATAATTTGTGGTTAAAAGACGAATAAAAAAGCGGTTAGTTGTTGTGGATATTTTATATTTTTGAAAATATCTAGAAGTATGTTTTTTCTTGTATTCAGCTCATTTATAGTATAGAATCAAAAGTTGAAAAACTCAAATAAAAAATTGAGATAAAAAACTTTACCTTAAAATCAAACGAGGCTATAAAACTCATAATGTTTTGATTTCAAGTCGTAAATCTTTAGTTTTTTCAATGCATTGGACTTGAGTTTTTGTGTAAAAGTAATAACTTTCCGATAACTTTATATAATTATCTTCTTAACCTTGAACATATATTCTTGTTTTTGATTTTGTTATTTTAACCCTACAGGAAGACGTATGAATTGGGATTATTTTGGCGAACTTTTTTTTAGCGGGCTTACAAGAGGCAGTATCTATGCTTTGATTGCCCTTGGTTACACTATGGTTTATGGTATAATCGAATTGATTAACTTTGCCCATGGTGAAATATATATGATTGGTGCCTTTATTGCTTTGATTGTTTCATTTTTATTGGGCTATTTGGGTTTTCCGGAAGTAGGAATTTTGGTTATAGCCGGTATCGTGGCGGTTATTTATTGTGCTGCTTACGGATATACTATTGAAAAAATTGCTTATAAGCCTTTAAGAAATGCACCGCGTTTATCTCCTTTAATTAGTGCAATCGGTATGTCAATATTTTTGCAAAACTATATATTGCTTGCTCAAACTCCTGATTTTATGCCCTTCCCAAGGCTTGTTCCCGAAATGGCGTTTTTAGATGCTTTTAATGGAATGTTGGGTGCCAGTGATTTTTTAATTATTGCAACCAGTGCTGTTGTGATGTTGTCTTTAACCTTTTTTATTAAAAATACAAAAATGGGCAAGGCGATGAGAGCTACGGCACAAAATCGTAAGATGGCAATGCTTCTCGGGATTGATGCGGATAGGATTATTAGCGTTACCTTTATCGTTGGTTCGGCTTTGGCGGCTATAGGCGGGCTTCTTATTGCCTCTCACGTAGGTCAAATCAACTTTAATATAGGTTTTATCGCAGGGATTAAAGCGTTTACCGCCGCTGTTTTGGGCGGAATAGGCTCTATTCCCGGAGCTATGCTTGGCGGGCTTGTGCTTGGTCTTTGTGAAAGCTTTGGAACGGGCTATATCTCGTCTGATTACGAAGATGCTTTTGCCTTTAGTTTGTTGATTTTAATCTTAATTATTCGTCCTTCCGGCTTGCTTGGCAAAGCTCGCGTTCAAAAGGTTTAATATGTCTATATCTTCAAATCAACTACCTTTTTTTCATATTCAAAATATTAAGCGTTCGTTTTTTGTTGCTTTGTGGTTTGTTTTTTTGACTTTGCCGTTGTTGGCGGTTAAAGTTGATACTTTAAACCAAAATGTTGTTTGGCGACCGCAAAATATGCTTTATGTTTTTATAGGTACTTTTGTTTTTTCTTTTATCTGGCGTTGGCTCTTTTTATTAAAAGAGAGAAAACCATTTGAAGGTAAGTTTGTTAATCAAATACAATGTTTTAAACAGAATAAAAGTATTTTTCTGGCATTGCTGTTGATGCTTTGTTTTATTTTTCCGCTATTTAGTACAACTTATCAAGTTAACGTTATGGTTTCGGCTCTGTTGTGGGTTATTTTGGGTCTTGGGCTGAATATTGTTGTTGGTTTTTCCGGAATGCTTGTACTTGGTTATGTTGCTTTTTACGCTATTGGTGCATATTCTTATGCCCTTTTAAATATTCATACCGGAATCGGATTTTGGGAGGCTCTTCCTTTTGGAGGGTTGTTTGCCGCTGTTATAGCGATTATTTTAGCCTTGCCTCTTTTAAGGCTACGCGGTGATTATTTGGCGATTGTTACCCTTGGCTTTGGTGAAATTGTACGTTTAATTCTTGAGAACTATAGCGATATATTCTACGGTCCTAGCGGTATAAGTAATATTCCAAAACCAACGCTTTATTACCCCAGTTTTGTTGATGGAAGCTTTAGCTTTGTTCAAGTTAATTTTACCAACCTGACTGAATTAACTAACTATGCCTATTATGTTGCCCTTTTTATGACAATTTTAACGATTATTGCTGTTTCTCGTTTGCGAGATTCTCGTTTGGGGCGTTCTTGGATGGCTCTTAGAGAAGACGAGATTGCTTGCGAGGCGATGGGCATAAATAAAGTTGGCGTTAAGTTGTCTGCCTTTGCTCTTGGTGCTATGTGGGCTGGTTTTGGCGGTGTTTTGTTTGCGGCAAAAACCTCTTTTATTAACCCCAGCAGTTTTACTTTCATGGAATCGGCTTTAATTCTCGCCATGGTTGTTTTAGGCGGAATGGGTTCGATTTTTGGGGTTGTTTTAGGTTCATTCATTTTAATTTTGTTGCCTGAATATTTACGAGCTTTATCGGAATATCGCATGTTAATTTTTGGAGCAAGTATGGTTTTGATGATGGTTTTTCGCCCTCAGGGTTTAGTCAAACCCGCAAGAAAAACTTATGTTTTTAAACATGATTTAGATGAAAAACAGATTGTTCCCGAGATGAATATTCCAAACAGTTTAAAAAAGGGGCAAGAAAATGCCCAATAATAATCGTTGTGAAAAACCTGTTTTAAATGTTGAAAATATTTCAATGAAATTCGGTGGTTTAATGGCGGTTAACGAAGCTAAACTCGAAGTTGGGCTTAGAGAAATCGTTGCTTTAATTGGTCCGAACGGAGCCGGAAAAACAACATTTTTTAACTGTATTAGCGGTATATATAAACCGACCGCCGGCAATGTTTTTTTATGTAACCATGATAAACCCGAGGCGTCGCCTCTTTCTTTGATTGGAAAAAAACCGCATACGATTACCAAGCTTGGTATGAGCCGTACTTTTCAAAACATCAGACTTTTTCCTAATATGTCCGTATTGGAAAATGTTATGGTTGCAAGAACTTGTCGCACCAAAGCGGGAATTTTAGGGGCTTTGTTCCGAAATAAAGCCACAAGGTTGGAAGAAGAGCAAATTGCAAACGATAGTTATGAATTGCTTAAAGAAGTAAAGTTGGAACACCTTTATGCGGAAGATGCCAAAAACCTTCCTTACGGTGATCAAAGACGCTTGGAAATTGCCAGAGCCTTGGCGACCGAGCCTTTTATTTTATTGCTTGATGAACCGGCAGCCGGTATGAATCCGCATGAAACCGAAGAATTAAAGGCTTTTGTGCTTTATATTCGTGAAAAATATAAATTGTCGATTTTATTGATTGAACATGATATGAAAATGGTGATGTCTTTATCTGATCATATTTATGTGATGGAATATGGGTGTATGTTGGCTGACGGAGTTCCAAGCGAGATTCGTCAAAATCCAGCGGTGATCAAGGCCTATCTGGGAGAAGAATAAGATATTTAATACATAGGTTTTATTTTGCAAAAATAAAAATACTGCGTTAATCCACTAAAGTCTTTTGATTGTTTTTTAGGTAAGGAAGTTCAAATGTTTTTAAGTTTTAGTATTGATTGGCGTGATATAATTGATATTTTAATCGTAACTTTTATTTTGTATCGTTTTTTGACTATTGTACGCGGTAAAAGAGTTTTATCAATTATTTATGGTGTTTTGATTTTAAACCTTGTGTATATAGCTTCAAACGAACTTGGTCTTTATACTCTAAATTGGTTGTTAAGTTACTTCCTCGGTTCTTTATTTTTGGTTGTGGTTATTATTTTCCAAAAAGATATAAGAACCGCCCTTGCTACTATGGGGGCGAATAATATTTTTTTACGTTTTTTTTCTAAATCAAAAAACGAACATAACAGCATGATAGACAGTGTTGTCCGTTCTGCAAGCAAAATGGCGGGGCAATCAATAGGTGCTTTGATTGTGATAGAGAAAAACATGCAACTTGGTGAGTTTTTAACCAAGGGGGTAATGTTAAACGCTGATGTTTCGAGCGATTTACTCCAAGCTATTTTTTACCCTAAAAACCCTCTGCATGACGGAGCTGCTATAATTCGTAAGGATAAAATTTTAGCGGCCGCCTGTATTTTACCTTTATCTAGCAAACAGGGCAAAGAGTCATTTGGTACAAGGCATAGAGCCGCAATCGGAATTTCCGAAGAAAGTGATGCCGTTGTTGTCGTTGTTTCGGAAGAACGAGGGGAAGTCTCGGTAGTTTATAAAGCGAATCTTGAAGTTGTCTCTAATTTGAGACATTTATCGGAAATTCTTAAAACATATCTGGAGTTAAAATAATGAAAATAACTCGCAGACAAGCAATTGATTTATTTATAGCTTTTATACTTGCACTCAGCGCTTGGTTTATTGTTAACGGACAGGAAAAAATAGATACTTGGGTAGATGTTGGAGTTGAGTTTAAAGGTATTCCCCCGGAGTTGTTTGTTTCTGACGGAATGATCAACAACGTCAACGTAAGAGTTAGGGGTACGCGCGGGCGGATTGCGGCTATTACCAGCCAACACTTGTATTTTACCGTTGATTTAAAAGGTATAGTCAAAGGAGTCAATATAATTCATATCGACCAAAACGTGCTTCCTCTTAAAGGTGCTTTGGAGATAGTTGATATTACGCCTTCGACAATTGAGCTAAATGCGGATATAATTAAAAAAGTAGAGCGAAAACTTGTGGTTCAAGAATACGGAGAGCTTCCGGACGGCTTGGTTTTAGACTCTTTATCGTTTACTCCGGAAACCGTTACTTTGGTGGGGCCTGAAAATATTCTTGAGGGAATAAAAGACGTTAAAGTTCCTATTCAGCTTGATTCTTTGAAAACAGCCAGCAGTTTTAGCGTAATTCGCAATCCTGTTGTCCCTCCGAGTGTGGAAATTACTCCAAAACAGGTCAGTGCCAATTTTGTTTTAAAGTTCTTGGAAAAAGAAGTTTCTTTTAGTGTAAAGCCTGTTATTAAAATGCCCACCAATTTAACTGGCAATATAAAACAAAAAAGTATTAAAATTACCTTAAGCATGCCGGAAATTTACAAAAAAGCTGATGAACTTGAAGAGATAGAGGCTATTCTTGATCTTAGCGAAAAAGATAATCTCTTGCCTAATACAAGTGTTGCGACTGATGTTGTTTTAAGGAATGTTCCGGAATGGGCAAAAATAGTCGAAATAGAACCGAAAAAAATCTTTGTGTTTATAAAAGAAAGAAAGCCTGAGAATGAAACTTTTTCTGAAGATCTTTAATAATTGTTTTTAGCTCAACTTGATTAGGGTGAAAAGGAGCCATCGATGATTTATGTAACTAAAAGTTTTTTACCTCCAATTTCAGAATATATGGAATATTTGGAAAAAATTTTTATGAGCGGACAGTTAACCAACCAAGGCTCTTGCGTCTTAGAACTTGAAAAAAAGCTAAAAGACTATCTCAATGTAAAATATTTGCAATATGTAAGCAACGGAACGATTGCTATCCAGCTTGCTTTAAATATTTCAAATATTACAGAGGGCGAAATAATTACTACGCCTTTCTCTTATGTCGCAACGACCGGTAGCATATTGTGGGAGCGTTGTACTCCGATTTTTGTAGATATAGAAGAAAATACTTATTGTATTGATGCGGATAAAATAGAAAGTGCGATTACTGCCGAAACCAAAGCTATATTAGCGGTGCATGTTTTTGGTTATCCTTGTAATGTTGAAAAAATAGAAGCTATCGCAAAAAAACACGGTTTAACCGTTATTTATGATGCTGCTCATGCCTTTGGTGCCTTTTATAAAAATAAGTCTCTTTTAAGTTATGGAGATATTTCTACTTGTAGCTTTCATGCGACCAAATTATTTCATAGCGTTGAAGGCGGCTGTGTGATTGTTAATAGCTCGGAAACTGACCGTAAACTTGATTATGTTAAGCGATTTGGACATATTGTTGATGATTATCAATATATTGGTATTAATGCAAAAAATTCGGAATTTCATGCGGCTATGGGCTTGGCTAATTTGCCATATTTACCTTATATTATTAGTGAACGTAAAAAAATCAGTGAGTTATATGACAGTTTGTTAAAAGGTTTGGTAAAAAGACCCAAATTGCCTGACGACTCTGTATATAATTATGCCTATTATCCTGTGGTTTTTGAATCAGAAAAGCAACTTTTATCAGTATTCGATACTCTTAAGAAAAACGATATTATACCGAGAAGATATTTTTACCCATCTTTAAATACGCTTCCATATTTAAAAAACAAAACAGAATGTGCAATTTCTGAGAATATTGCTTTGCGTATTTTGTGTTTACCTTTGTATGTTGGACTTAAAGAAGAAGAAGTTTTAAAGATAACAGACTTGATAAAGAGAGCTTTGTAATGAACTTATCCGCACAACAAAATATGAATATAGATAAAAATCAGATAGATCAAAATGATACACGAATACCTTGTGTTGTGCTTGTTTTTTTTGATTTTGAGATAATCAAAAAATCTTTAGACTTTGTTACACAATATTCTGACAGGCTTGCGATTACTGTGGTTGAAAACTGCTCTCAAAATACTGCGACAAAAATTAAACCTTATATAGAACAATTATTAAAAGCCCACAAAATAGAACGCTATATCTTATTTGATGAAAATATTTCCTCCAACGCTTTTGACGTAGTCGTTGATCAAAAGTTGTTTTATGATACCCAATCTCCTTATTTGATGGTTACTGACGGAGATTTAACAATAGAAGACAAAAATTGGCTTGATGAACAAGTTGCAATTATAGAACAAAACCCTGAAGTGTTTGCTGTGGGCCTAGAGCTTGATTTAGTTAATTTACCTCAAGTTAGCGGTGCTGAAACATGGGTGCCTGCCGCTACCCCTATACAAGATAAAAATTATAACTTGGGTGATACGGGTTTTTGGTTCGTTTTATCAAGAAAAGCGGCGTTTCTAAAGGCGTGTAATGTTATTTTACATGAAAACAAACTACGTTTTTTAGATTCAATATTTTGTGATTATTCTCGAGAACAAGAAAAAAAATGGGTACGAACGAAAAAGGCAAAAGCTTATCACCTTACCTGGGACGTTTATAAAACACCGGGTCATAGTTATCGCAAGATAAGAGAAAGCAAAAAAGACCCTTTGGAACTCTTTATACACAATAGATATTGTAACTATACTATTTATAGTCCATTAAAAAAACGAGAAAGAAATATTGTGGATAATTCTGAAAAATCAATAATAACACAACAGAAAATAGTGATTTCCGAGAGGGAAGAAGTGAGTTTAGCAGATCTTTTAAAAGAAAATAGAAAAAATGCTAAAGTTTTGCTAGAGCTATGTAAGGCTAAGGGTTATCTTTTAAAACTTCACCTTGGTTGTGGAACAGTTTACCACAAAGGTTGGATAAATATCGATAACAATAGCGATAATAATATCAATGAATTAGACTTGCACTGGGACTTGCGATATAAGTTGCCGTTTCCTGATAACAGCGTTGATTTTGTTTTTCATGAACATTTTTTAGAACACTTAACGGTTCAAGAAGCTCTTTCTTCTTTAAAAGATACTTTAAGAGTCTTAAAACCCGGTGGCGTTTTGCGTGTTGCCATGCCAGATTTAAGACAGGCTGTTTCTGATTATTTAAACCCTGTTTGGAAAGATTTGCCTTGGCTTAAACAATATGGTCTAACTTTTGTACAAACTAAGGCCGAGCTTATGAATATGAATTTTAGAGCTTGGGGGCATCAATATTTATATGACGACGAAGAGCTTTTGCGTAGACTACAAGAAGCCGGTTTTGAGAAAATAAAAATTTGCCCATGGCATCAAAGTGAACATGCGGCACTTGTTAATTTGGAAACCAGAGAGCAATCAACATTAGTCGCAGAAGCAACAAAATGAGCAGTTTTTACAGCCTTGACGAATTAAAAACATTAGGCTTTAAAAGTATTGGCAATAATGTTTTACTGAGTAAAAAAGCAAGTTTTTATAGTCCTGAAACAATTTCTTTTGGAGATAATGTCAGGGTTGATGACTTTTGTGTTTTATCGGGTGAGATTACAACAGGTAATTATGTACATATTTCGGCTTATGTTGCTTGTTATGCCAAAGCGGGTTTGAGAATAGGAAATTTTTGCGGAATTTCGCCTCGCTCTTCGATATACACGGTGAGTGATGATTTTTCGGGCGAATATATGATTTCACCAATGGTGCCTGATAATTTAACAAAGCTGAGGCAAGGCAGAGTTGTCTTAGAAAATTATACTCAACTTGGGGCAAACAGTATTGTTATGCCGGGAGTTAAGTTAAAAGAAGGGGCGGTTAGCGGTGCTTTTTCTTTGGTATTAAAAGACTTAGATGAGTGGACTATTAATTTTGGCATTCCTTGTAAATTTTATCAACACAGAAAAAAAGATATTATTAAATTATCAGAGAAGATTTTATGAGCCTTAATACACCTAAACTACAAATACACTGTATTACTTATAATCACGAAAAATTCATTGCGGATACTTTAAAAGGTTTTGTTAAACAAAAAACGAATTTCCCTTTTGAAGCTATAGTTGCCGACGATTGTTCAACCGATAATACACGTCAAATTATCAGCGTTTTTGCCGATAAATATCCACATATTATTAAACCGGTTTTTCGAGAAAAAAATATTGGAGTATGGGGAAATTTTGTGAATACGGCTGATCTTTTAAAAAGCCAATATGTTGCAATGTGTGAGGGCGATGATTATTGGACTGATCCTAACAAGTTGCAAAAACAAGTAGATTTTTTAGATGCTCACCCTGATTGTTCATTGTGTTTCCACCCTGTGAAGGTTAATTATGATAAGCAAAATAAACCTGACAGCATATTTCCCAGTGATATTGAGGTTTATAATTTTCTTGGAAATAATCCTATATCAACAATAGACACGTTATTAAAAGGTAATTTTATTCAAACCAACTCCGTTGTTTATCGTTGGCGTTTTCATACGGAAAATATGTTTGATGTGTTTCCGTGTGATATTATGCCAATAGATTATTTTATGCATATCTTACATGCTCAAAAAGGGCATATTTTTATGCTGCCTGATATTATGGCTGTATATCGTAAACATGCCGGAGGTGTGTGGAGTCCTTTCTCCGATCAGATATTGCATAATAAATATATTTTTCAAGAGTTTAATTTTATTGCTGAAGTAAATAAGCTAGACAATGGTAAATATAAAGAACAAACAAAAGGTTTTTTAAAGATGCTACTTTCATTTATGCTGTTAGACTTACATGAAAATAAATCGCCGCATAAACTGATTAAACTTAAAACAGAGCATCCTGAGATGCTTATTGATTTTATAAAACTTTGTCGAGAATATAAAATGTTAGAGCTTGCGGAATATATTGCAAAAATTTAGTGTCGTTTTTTTTAAACACTTCTATGGATATTCTGTGTATTGTGGAGCTTTTTTAAGTGGCTGAATTAAATATTTATTATCATCTTTCGTCTTATATTAGTCATAAAAAAGCCGGGCTGGCATATAAAAGTTGTATTCAAAATTTGAGCCGCTTGGTTCGAGGCGGTGATTTTAGTTTCACTTTGGTTGATAATCCTAAACTTGCAAATTTGGCTATTATTCATGATGAACCGAATAATATTCCGCATATATTAAAGCAGTATCCACCGCTGAAAAAAATCCCCAAAATTGTTTACGGGGTTTGGGAAACGGATATTCTGCCCCAAGCTTTTATTGCGGGCTTAGAAAGTTGTATAGAGGTCTGGACTTGTTCGAAGTTTTCACAAAAAGCCTTTTTACAGTCAGGCAAAGAATGTTTTGTTATTCCTCATCTCGTTAAAAGAACTCCGCCAACCCCCGAAGCCTTAGCCAAGATAAAACAACTTTTGTTTTCACAAGGTGTAAGTTCTGACTCTTTCTTGTTTTTTAGTATTGTTGATATTATTAACCCGCGTAAAAATACAACAGCTTTGCTTAAGGCTTTTTGTTCTCAAACGAAAAAATGGGGAAATAAAGTAAAACTGGTCTTAAAACAATATCGCCAAATTCAAGATTTGTCGTCTTTTCCTAATATAATCAGTATCTCAGATGAGTTGTCGGAAGAAGAAATTTCTGCCTTACACAATTTAACCCATTGTTACGTTAGCCCGCATTGTAGCGAGGCTTGGGGGCTTGGGCTTTCTGAGGCTATGAGTTTTGCTAAGCCTGTTATTGCTACAAATTATTCAGGCAATTTAGAATTTATGAATCCTGATAACAGTATCTTGGTGGATTATGAATTGGAAAATATACCGCTTGAGATGTGTCGTCTTTTACCGTTGTTTACGCCAAAGATGCACTGGGCAAAAATTAACGTTGATGAATTGGCGGTTAAAATGAATATGGTTTGTAGTAATGCAATGGCTATGTTGCCTGCTAAAGAAAATATCAGCAATATAACCAAACTCTTTTCTCAAGAAACTATAGGGGTTTTAATTTTCAGTCGCTTAAAAGCAGTTTGTGAAAAATATAAGCTTGGTTAATGGTTTATTGTTTGGTTAATTCATAAAACAAGATACCGTTTTGTTCAGTTTTTAGCGTCATTCCTGTTGCTTCGGCAACTTTAATCGAAGCGATATTGTCTTTTTTTATTTCTGCTTTGATAAGACCCGATAAAAGAGGAAGAATTGCACGTAACATCTTTTTTGCAACGCCTTGCCCTCTGGCTGTGGGGGCAACATTCCAAGATAATTTTGTTTTGCCTGCTAAAGAAAATATCAGCAATATAACCAAACTCTTTTCTCAAGAAACTATAGGGGTTTTAATTTTCAGTCGCTTAAAAGCAGTTTGTGAAAAATATAAGCTTGGTTAATGGTTTATTGTTTGGTTAATTCATAAAACAAGATACCGTTTTGTTCAGTTTTTAGCGTCATTCCTGCTGCTTCGGCAACTTTCATCGAAGCGATATTGTCTTTTTTTATTTCTGCTTTGATAAGACCCGATAAAAGAGGAAGAATCGCACGTAACATCTTTTTTGCAACGCCTTGCCCTCTGGCTGTGGAGGCAACATTCTAAGATAATTTTGTTTTGCCTGCTAAAGAAAATATAAGCAATATAACCAAACTCTTTTCTCCGGAAACGATAGGGGGGTTAATTTTCAGTCGCTTAAAAGCAGTTTGTGAAAAACATGAGCTTGGTTAATGGTTTATTGTTTGGTTAATTCATAAAACAAGATACCGTTTTGTTCAGTTTTTAGCGTCATGCCTATTGCTTCGGCAACTTTAATCGAAGCGATATTGTCTTTTGTTATTTCTGCTTTGATAAGACCCGATAAAAGTGGAAGAATTGCACGTAACATTTTTTTTGCAATGCCTTGCCCTCTGGCTGCGGAGGCAACATTCTAAGATAATTTTGTTTTGCCTGCTAAAGAAAATATCAGTAATATAACTAAACTCTTTTCTCCGGAAACGATAGGGGGTTTAATTTTCAGTCGCTTAAAAGCAGTTTGTGAAAAATATAAGCTTGGTTAATGGTTTATTGTTTGGTTAATTCATAAAATAAGATACCGTTTTTTTCAGTTTTTAGTGTCATGCCTACTGCTTCGGCAACTTTAATCGAAGCGATATTGTCTTTTTTTATTTCTGCTTTGATAAGACCCGATAAAAGTGGAAGAATCGCACGTAACATCTTTTTTGCAACGCCTTGCCCTCTGGCTGTGGGGGCAACATTCCAAGATAACTCGGTATATTCACCGTCTGTATCCTCAGGGCTTGCCTTGTTTAAACGGTCTGCTCTAATTGTTCCGAGGGCTGTATTATTTTCTTCGGCGATATAGATGGTGCGTTTGGGGTTTTCCAAAACGGCTTTTAACCATGAGAGATGAGACTCAAACGTTAATTCTTCTTGGTTGTGGCTTGCCAGTCTAGTTTGAGGATCATTTCGCCAGTTAAAAAGCAATAAGGCATCATTCATTGTGGCTTTTCGTAATCTTAACATAACTATAGTCTCAAATAAATAACACCCTGTAGTTTTTATTTACAGGGTGTTGTTATTGTTTTTATTGAATAAGCCTATTGTTCTTCTTTTTCAGAAGGGTCTGCGGCTGTATTCGGGTCTGTTTTAGTAAGGTCTAAAGGATAAACCAAGAGTATGGTTTTGCGTTTTGCTGCTCCTAAAGCTCCCGGGTGAGTGTTGATACACACAACCAGAGAGGTTGAGCCGTCATTATTTACATCAGCAATCTGGAACGCCACGGTAGACCCTTTAATACGACGAGTTTTCCATTGTAAGTTTAAGCCTGTTCCGTCCCAGTATAGAGCCTGTATTTCAGACTGTGGGAAGAAACGATAACGTTCAAACAACTCGGAAGCTGTCGAAATAGGGCGGTTTGCCAAAAGCTCATAGCGTCCGTCAGCGTCTAAGTCAACGGCATACATACGCAAAGGCATAAAGAAGGTATTGGGAATAGTAACTTGATCATCTCCTAAACCCGGCATTGAGGTGCTGACTTCTACACCGTTGGCAGAACCTGAAAAACGCTCGTCGGTCTCAGAGAGCCTTCCGCCGGAGTTGTTAAATACAACAAGTCTTTCACGGCTACTGAGCATAACCACTTTGCTTTCGGCAGGAACGCCGTTTGAACCCGGCATAAAGGTAGTATTAAACAGGTTAGCACCTTCGGGAAGGTCAAGTTTTTTGTTTAAGCTGACTTCTGTTCCGTTGATTATGGCTTCGTAAACACCCATGCGGAATAAGCCCGGGGTAACGTATGATTGTCCGACCAAATAAGGCGCATAGTCAGGAGGCAGGTTCATTACGTTAAGGAAGTAAGGAACTCGATTGTTGACTTCGGCAAGAGCCCCGCCTTTATAAGTAAAAATAAATGAACGAGGTTTCTTTTGATCTAAAGTAGAAACAATAATTTTAGGAGTTCCAGCAGAACTCGGTAAAACGCTTACTCTTAAAAGTTGGCAATTTACAGGAAATTTGTATTCAGCCATTTGTTTTAATTGTTCTTTCTCATAGTTGAAAATATATAGACGAGTGGCGGATAAGATTAAAACTTCGTTTTTATTGTCGTTATCAAGGTCGCCGATAGTCATATCAACAGAAGAAAAGTTCAAAGTTTGTGAGCGTTGTCTTGAACTGTCGGTATCTGAGCCGGTATAACGGAATTGTGGGTTAAGATATACGTCTTTTGAGCTGTCTTGGTTAACGACAATTTCGGAGTTCATCTGATTAACTTTTGCCGGTGTTGTCGTTTCTCTTACAGTATTGGTTTGAGAAGGGCGTTTAAAAATATCCGTGCTGATTGAGTCGGCGACTGTTTTTAATACCGGAATCAGTTGAGCTACTTTGGTTTCGCGGTTTTTTGAAACGATATTCCCTTTAGAATCTCTTATTTTAACATCAAGACTGGCATCTTCGCCAATGATATTGACTGTTCCGTAAATAAGATAAGCTGTTTTTAGCGTTTTTTGAGCGTTTGCCGCATTGCTTTCGCCGGAAACAGCCCCTAGTTTTGCGGTTTGTTCTTGTGCAATCGGGTTAAAGTGGTCTTTCCAGTATAAACGAGAAGAAAGCATTTCAGGGATAGCTTTTTCAAGATATTTATATCCGGCAGGACCGTTAACGGAAAAAGGCATAACGCCATAAGTGTTGCCTTGCTGTGCAGAGGCGTGTGTTGCGTTAAGCAATAACAAGATGCCGAAAAATATGCTGGCAGCTATAGATAATAAATTACGCATTTTGATTGTAAGCATTAAAAGCTCCTTAATATAAACACTTAAGTTTTTGAATCAATTTTTTTAGCAATAAGTTATTTTGTCGAACTAAAATTTTGACAAAACCAACCTGTCTAATATAGTATTTATTGAAACGATAAGCAAGATATAACCTAAAGCGATTAATAATAAAAGCATTATTATCAGGCTTATTTTATTTTTGTTTGAATTTTTAACAGCTTGTTTTTATAAAATTTATCAACTCAGATTAGGTGAATCTTGACCAACGTAAAAAATATTCAAAATTTTGGGCGGAGCTTTCGTCTTGTTGCTCCCTTTCAGGTAAAAGAAAATACTGAAAAAGAGCATGAAATTATACGCTCGCAACAAAAAAACATAGAAGCTCTTTTAAGTGCTGAGGGTTTTAAGTTTGAACCTGATGCTTTGGCTTTTTTTAAAACTCAAAGCGGGTCAGCCACTTTTATTCGTCGTTTAAGTTATGAACCTTTACCTCTTGGGCGTAGTTTGGCGGCGAAGTTTGGTTTGATTTATATCCAAGACCGCTCGTCAATGTTACCACCTTTGGCGTTAAACCCTAGTCTTGGTTCTCTTGTTTTGGATATGTGTGCCAGTCCGGGAAGCAAAACGGGTGAGCTAGCTCAGCTTATTGGATCAGAGGGTTTGGTTATTGGAAATGAACCGGGAAAAAACCGTTTGCCGGTTTTGCGTTCTAATTTAACTCATTTGAATTTATGGCAAAGCGTTACTAGTTCGTATAAAGCCGAGGCTTACCCTTTATCTTCGGGCTTACTTGAATATATACAGCTTGACCCGCCTTGTAGCGGTTGGGGAACTTTAGACAAAAATCCAAAGGTGATGGAACTTTGGACTGTGGAAAAAACAAATACGTTGGTACATTTACAGCGAATTTTATTAAAAGAGGCTGTGCGACTTTTAAAAGTAGGCGGTCGTTTGGTTTATTCTACTTGTACGACAAACATTAAAGAAAACGAAGAGCAAATTGTTTGGGCAAAAGAACAGCTAGGGCTTAAGCTTATTCCACTTCCCACTCTTTCCGAATTTAATCAAAGCGAGGCTTATCTGGCTGAGAGTAGCGGAGTTTGGCGTATTAATAATATAGAGAATAATGAGGGGAAAAAAACTGAACAAAACGGACAAGGTTTTTTTGTTGCCCTTTTGGAGAAAACCGAGAATGTTGTTGATTCATCAAACGATAAAAAAATAGAGTTTTTTAAAGAATATAAAAAACAAGCTGTTGAAAATATAGAAATCAATCTTTCGGCTTTGGAAGAATTTGGATATGATATAAGCAGGTTAGGTCAAGGCTCTTTAGCGGTTTTTGGAAAAGAAGTACATTTATTGCCTTATAAAGCCCGTAAACTTTTTGCTGAGGAAACCATAGATTGGCGGGGCTTGCCGATTGGAAAATATGGAAACTTCGGAGTTAAACCTTTAAACAGTTTGCGAAGATTTATGCCGAGTTTGGAAGAGGCGGAAAAAAATAATCAAGCCTTGTCGCTGACCTCAACCGAAGATTTAAAAAAACTTTTAACCGGTCTTAGTTTAGACTCAGGGCCTCTTAGTGCTGATGCAAAATTTGTTTTTTTGTATTATAATGACTTAGCTTTGTGTCGTTTGATCAAAAAAGGGAAAAGGTTATTGTTTGGCGAATAAAATTTTTATAGTTTAGTTAGGTTGTGCAATAAAGCTTGTTTGAAATAAATATGTGTTATTATTTCTTGACGCAACAGCCAGAATCATCTAACTTTAAAAGAAGTCATATCGAATTTAATCTTAACGTTTTTACATTATGTTTTTAGTATTGCCGTATTAAAGATATAGTGATTTTTGGCTTGTTTATTGCTTTTTTGTCAAAAAATAAGCTGTAAAATTGAGGTTGAAATATAACGCTATTTTTTATGTGTTTAAAGTTTTTAAGATTAAAATAAGTTGGTTATGACAACCAAGAGGCTAAGGTTTTTGACATTATCATTGTGTTTTACGGTGTGTTTAATGTCGAATTGTTTTTATGTATCTTTCACAAGGATTGCCACTATGAAGGACAAGAGAATTCTGTTGTGCTTGGGTGGGCTATGTTGTTTGTGTGCTTTGTTTGTCTTTATGGGGTTTGGGACTAACATCGCGACTGCACAGGCTCAAAAAGACGCTGCTGCCGCAAAAACTGAAAAAGCACAGGGCAGAGCAGATAGAATTACATTGGGATTAACTCAAAAAAAAGGTTTAGAGTTGCCTGCGGTAACTTTTTTTCATGATAAACATACAGATGCCATGTCAAAAGCTCAAAAAAGCTGTGATAGCTGTCATGAAAGCTCTAAAGACAGCCAAAGTATAAATTTTGGCTTTAAGTCTGTTTCAAATTCTATGTCTTATGATGAAGCCAAAAACTTTTATCATGCTAAATGTGTCGGTTGCCACGTTGAAGCCATGAAACTCGACAAAACGATAAAAGCCCCTGTTTTAACTCAGTGCAGAAGCTGTCACTCTACTCGTTCTGAAGTTGCGGTTGCTTTTAAACCCGGTAAGATGAGCGAAGATTCTCATATGACTCACCAAGAATCTCCAAATATTCCGCCGTTAAAAGATCAGGATACTAACTGTGGCGTTTGCCACCATACTTTTGATGCACAAGCCAAAAAGCTTGTTGCTGATGATGGCAATGGTGCAAATTGTAACAGCTGTCATACAAAAGTTGATCAACAACTTGCCGACGGTAGTAAGCCAATGAGCTTGAAAAAAGCCAGCCATATGTCTTGTGTGTCTTGCCACTATAATACGGCAAAAAATGCGGCCGAAGGTTCAACAGCCAAAACCGCTCCTTACACATGTAACAGTTGTCATGGGCAAGGTGCATAGTTTTGTTTTTATTATAAAACAATAACTTTTTGCAATATTGATTTTACCCTCATGTTGGAGAATAAATTATGTATGAATTTCTATCCGGACCCATGTTTGTTATTTCGCTGGCTGTCTTTTTTATAGGCATGACTTGGCGAGTAATTTGGTATATAAAAGGTTTGGACTGGAAGCTTGACCGCGTTGCTTATAAAGCGGATTTCAGTCACGGGATTAAAGGCGGTATTCACTCCGCTTTAAAATGGATGCTTCCTTTTGGTACTCAAGGTTGGCGTTCTCAGCCTTTATTTACCGTTGCTTTTTTTATGTTTCACACCGGTGCTATTCTATTGCCTTTCTTTCTGATTGGGCATTCTGAGCTTTTAAGAGCTAATTTTGGTTTTGGTTTACCGACCTTACCACAAAATGTTAGCGATATTTTAACAATCTGTGCGATTATCGGTGCCGTTTTACTCGGAATACGCCGTATTATTACGCCTTCAGTGCGTTATTTAACTACCGGTTATGATTGGTTTATTTTGGCATTGGCAACAGCTCCGATAGTCTCTGGCTATCTTATCGCAGCCAGCCCTGAAAATACCAATTTTTGGTTGATTTTACACATTATTCTTGGCGAATTAATGCTTATTTTAGCACCGTTTACCAAGCTTTCACATATCGTGCTTTATTTTATGTCTCGTATTCAGATCGGCATGGATTATAGCATTAAACGTGGCGGTCATAAAAGAGGTGCCTATTTCCCTTGGTAATTTTGCTTTGTTGTTTACGACGAATGGCAATGTTATTTATGTTGGAAATAAGGGAATATAAAAGGAGTAATCCATGCCTGAAGGAAATTTTTGTAATAAACAGCCTATTAATACCGTAGAAGCTTTAAAAAATCTTCTCGGTGATAAGGGCGGTGTTCAATATTATAAAGAGATGGAAGAGCTTGATGTTGATGTTGATAAGCTCTGGTCTACCATAGAAAAAACCTGTAAGTCTCGTACTCGTACTTGGCTTGAAATTTGTGCCCACTGTGGTGCTTGTGCCGAGAGTTGTTTCTTGTATCAAGTTAACGACCGTGATCCAAAACAGGTTCCTGCTTATAAAATTCAGTCTACTCTTGGTGAAATCATCAAGAAAAAAGGTAAAGTCAGCAACGAGTTTATGCGTCATGCGATGGAAGTTGCATGGTCTCAATGTACTTGTTGTAACCGTTGTAGCCAGTTTTGTCCGCATGGTATCGACGTTGGCGTTATGATCAGCTATTTGCGTGGTCTTTTATATAGCCAAGGTTTTGTGCCTTGGGAACTTAAAATCGGTTCCGGCATGCACAGAATTTATAGTTCTCAGATGGACGTTACTTCCGAAGACTGGGTTGATACCTGCGAATGGATGACAGAAGAGAACGAAGAAGAATGGCCGGGCTTAACTATTCCGGTTGATGTTGAAGACGCTGACATCATGTATACCTTGAACGCCCGTGAAGTAAAACACTACCCAGAAGACGTAGCCCAAGCCGCTATTCTTTTCCACCTTGCCGGTGAAAAATGGACAGTGCCTAGCACAGGTTGGGATCAAACCTCCCTCGCTATGTTTGCCGGAGACTGGGAAGCTTGTAAAATGAGCGTTGAAAATGTATACGATTCTATGAAGCGTTTACGTCCAAAACGTGTTATCGGAACAGAGTGTGGACACGCTCACCGTGCTTCTGCTATCGAAGGTCCTTATTGGGCCGGATACGAAAACGGAAAGCCACCTTCAGAATACATTCACTATGTTGAGTGGCTTGCTGAAGCTCTGCGTACCGGTAAAATTAAAATTGACCCGGCTAAAAAAATTAAAGAGCCTGTTACCTTACAAGATGCTTGTAACTACGTGCGTAACGGCGGTTTAGGAAAATATACTCGTGAAATAATGAGTTATATTGCCGAAGATTTCCGTGAGATGGACCCAAATAACGAATACAACTATTGTTGCGGTGGTGGCGGTGGTTTTAACGGTATTGGAAAATTCCGTAAACAACGTAACAAGGCCCTTGAAAGAAAGCGTGATCAAATTTTGGCTACCGGCGTAAAATTTGTTGTTGCTCCTTGTCATAACTGTTGGGACGCTATTCGTGATTTAGAAGAAGAGTTTCATATTGGAATTAAATGGAGCTTCTTAAAGCCATTAATTATTCAAATGGCGATAGTTCCTGATCATTTAAAACCAAAAGAAGAAGATTCTGAGGAATAATCAGCTTTTTGTTTTGTTTTTTTGCCCGTCTTTTTTTGAGGCGGGCTTTTTTTATAATTTAAAGACCATTGGGTCAGGGGCATATTTTATGCTGTTGTTTCAACATACACAAATAGGTAAGATAGGTATTGTGGCGGAAAATGGCGTTATTATAAAATTATTATTGCCCAATAGCCTAGATGCAGAAAGTATTTTAAATACTGATTTAAAAGAGACAACAGAGCTTCAAGCGAATGATAAATTTTTGTTAGCTGAAGCATTTAGCCAGTTAAATGCGTATTTAGATAAAAAACTCAAGGTGTTTTCTCTACCACTGAAAGCAGTAGGTACTCCGTTTATGCAATTATGCTGGTCAGAATTAGTTAAAATTCCTTATGGAACAACCATGAGTTATAAAATGCTCGCTACTGCTATGCAAAATCCAAAAGCTGTTAGGGCGGTCGGGCTGGCTAATAATAAAAACCCTATTCCTATTTTTATTCCCTGCCATCGTGTGATTGGTCATAACGGAAAACTCGTTGGATATCGTGGAGGCTTGGAGCTAAAGGCGTTTTTACTTGAGCTTGAAAGCACGTTTTAAAACTTGCTATTTGTTGACAGCTGTTTAGAAATATGTGCATACTATGTGATGAGATTGTTTGTGGCTTAAGACGTTTTATACTATGTGCATGCAGTGCATAAAACGATGATAAAAGAACGCAAAACCGAGTTTTGCAATGGTCTTAAATAAAGTATGTTGATTTTATTATAAGAGAGTTAATTATGAGTAAACTGACGCGTTTTGGGGTTTCTCTCGACTCTGATTTGTTGGAACAATTTGATATGCTTTGTTCCGAATGTAATTATCCTAATCGCTCGGAAGCGTTGCGAGATTTAATTCGCAAGGCTTTGGTCGAACGCAATTTTGAAGATGATACTCAAATAGTTGCAGGCACTTTAACTTTTGTGTATGACCATCACAAGAGCGACTTGGCTCAACATTTAACCGCTATTCAACACGATATGCACGATTTGGTGTTGTCATCGCTACACTTGCACCTTGACCATCATAACTGCCTTGAAGTAATCGTTTTAAAAGGTAAGGGGAAGGATATTCGCCAACTCGGAGAACAAATAATTTCTTGTAAAGGGGTTAAGCATGGTCGTTTAGTGTTGACGACGACAGGCGAAGATTTTTAAGCTTTATCTGCGTCAGGCTTGCTTTTTATTTTGGTCATGTACCATAAGAGTACATTCCCTCCATAAAAAAGCTACGCCTTTCTTGCTAAAGCTTAAAAATCCATTGCAAAACTATTTTGTAATTAGTTTTTTGTTTAGTTTGTCTTTTTAAGT
>NZ_FRDI01000018.1 GCF_900143255.1 Desulfovibrio litoralis DSM 11393 | reverse complement strand
GTATTATAACCTAACATCAAATTGCCCGCATCTTCGCCAATACCCTCTTTTTGTGCCAAGGGATACCAACGCTGACCTACGCCAAAGTTACCTATCCAACGGTCTTTGCTGTCTTCGGCGTTCATACTGCGAGTGCCTAGTTGGCTATAAACCGTGGTATGTTTGCTGTCATACCAAGGAAGCAACAAATCGCCCTCGCCATTAATTTTACCGTCCCAATCTGCCATAAAATTAAAACGTGCCTTGGCTCCGCCATAAGGGCCTTCCATAACCCCTAAAAATACGCCCTCAGCCGCACTATTGACCATGCCGACACCATAATTTAAACTACGGTCAATCATGACTTGAGCGGGGTCAAGTTCTCTGGCTGTCCCGCCATTTTGGGCGTTTAGACTGCGTCCACCTTTAGCGGAATTAAAATAATGATTGTTAAATTTGGCGATTGGATCAAGCTCAAGGTTTGTGCCAACTCCGTTATAACTACCAGTATTAACACCATTATTCATGTAGGCCGCCGCACGTTTTCCGCTATAATCATAAGAGTTTTCACCGCCAGCCTTTCTAACTGTACCGTCGGCGTGAAAACCTAAACCCTGATCGGCGTTGGGGTCATAAGCGTCATTACGCGCATCTAAACCCGGCAAGCCCATAGCATTAGTGGCGGCGTTAAATAACACTGCACTCACTTTTTTAGGACTATCAGAAGGCGTTACTGCGTTATCAGAAGCTACTAATGTTTTGGTTTTTTCGCCTTTTGAAGCGACAGAAGCTTTTTCATTATCGCTTTGTGAAGCGTTTTGAATGAGGCTAGCGTCTTTTATTTTCTCTGTTCCGCATCCTTTTCCTTTATCTTAGCGATAGCGGCTTGACGCTCTGGGCTGTTTAAACGTGCCAGAACACGGGCTATGTTTGCTTCTTGCTCCGCTTTTTTGTCATTCGCATTACCTGCTAAAGGCAAGGGAACAGTAAAAGAAATTATGAACAGAAATACCAAAATACGAGAAAATAAACCCAAACCAGAAAAAGAAAATGCTTTTTGCATAAAATACCCCTGTATCAATTATGGCGAAACAAAGAAAGTTAATTGCATAATAATATTATGATTAAAGATGACTATAGATAATTAATATATTAAATGTAATTTTTAGCAAGCGTTCATAAGTAAATCTATTATTACGGTATGTTATGCTGTAATAATAAACGCTATAAGTTGGTCTAAATCGTCTTCACTCTGCAACACGACCTCATGGGATTTAGTGATGCAAACTGTTTAACAATTTTGTTTAACTTGGATAATAAAAAAGCCAAACAAGTAGCGGAAGCCTTGGCAACCGCTAAGTTTGGCAAAAACATTATCTTAGATGGCAATAAAATAAGCTCTGATTTTCAAAAGAAAGAACGTATAAAAACGGTTGTTGAGAAAAAACAAGGGCTAGGGAGGTAAAACATTACCGTTATTACAAGCTCAAGCCCCTACTTTTTTCAGGTGCTTTTGGCAGTCCCAAGGCTTCACGTTGCATTTCAATGTAAACTTCTTTGATCATGGCTAAATTTTCTTTTCTTTGGCGTAGGATATTTTTCTCTGTAACGGATAAAGGGCTTGCCATACGGTTAGTTAAGCGAGTGCTATGGCTTTTAAGAAATGCACGAAATGAGTCTATTGGCAATCCAGCTTCTTTATTTTTGCTTGGGTATGTTTCTGTGGCTTTTTGATATGCTTGTGAGTCATTAACCACTGTAAGAGATTTTCTCGCATCTTGAAGCTGTTCTATGGCTTTTTTGATACTGTTGGCTTCCTCTGGAGAATTGGCATAACGTGCGAGTTCCTGATTTAAAAGCAACTGCTCAACACCAAGGGCAAGATATATCTCTTTAGCTGCCTTTACTTCTTTTAATAAACTGAAAGTATCTTGTAGACCTTCATTATGTTTTTGAGCTTCTTTAGAAGTTTCTTTTAATTGATATGTTTCAAAGTTAAACTCTAAGTTGATAAATATTTTATTGGCTAAGCCAGTCTTTGCCATATTCAGCCTCCGCTTCTGATAAATTATAACCATTCTCTAATAGAAAATCTTTACCCCAGACCTCTTTGCCTGCTTTCGCTAACCAAGGTGCTATCGGTAATTGCTTAGCAATACGCATAGCTTCATCATCATTACCAGCTTTGGAAGCTGCCATTGACTTTTCAATAATTTCAAAACGCTCTTCTCTTGTTAAATTTGACATAATTTTTACCTCACTTTTATAATTTAAAAAAAATATAATACCAAACAACACAAAAGTCTATTTTGTTTTGTATTTTAGACTCAAACATCTATGATTACAACACGTCTTAGTTAAAAAAATACTCGATAAAAAATGCAAGTGGCAAAACGTATAATTTTGCTCAATCTTTTTAATTTTTAATTTTTATATTGGCTTACGCTTCTGTTTTTCGCTAAATAGCTCTCCTGCAACAGTCGCTGCTCTTTGTAAGGCTTCATCAGCTAGATGAGCATAACGTTGGGTCATTTGCGGTGATGAATGCGTCAACAGTTTCTGTAAGGTATACAGGTCAACCTTACCAGAAGACGCTAACCATGAAGCATAGGTATGCCGTAGTCCATGCAATGGACGAAAATCTTTTGGTAAACCAGCTTTTTCTTTTATTCTTTTGGCTACACGCTTAAAGTCTTTTCGCTGTCCGCCGTTTTTTCCAGGGAAAACAAATAAACTATTGCGTACATCTATGTTCTCTAAGATTATACGGGTAGGCTCAGAAATAGGAATCCGTTCTGTTTTTCCATTTTTTGCGACTGTCCCACGTAACGTAATAAAACCCTGTTCAAAATCAATATCCGTCCACTGTAGAGCCATAAGAGCCCCCTTTCGCATACCAGTAACCAAAGCCAAACGCATAAAAGCGGCCAGATTTTGATCTTCTTCTTCGTTCAAGGCTGTCATAAAAGATTCAAACTGCTGTTGTGTCAATGTTTCTGTTTTTTGATTATCCACAATGGGAAAAGTAAAATGCTGACGAGACGGTTCTGGCTGATTACATAACCCTTTTATAACTCCAAAGCGAATCAAACGACGCAATAAAGAAAGTATATGTTTTACAGTTTGAGGACTAAGTGTTTTCAAAAGGCGTAGTCGCATTCTGTCAATATCTAGAGTTACTATTTCTGAAGGCTCTTTATCTCCAAAATATTTTTCTAAGTGTTTTTGATAAAAATAGGTATCTGTTTTCTTTACCTTTCTGTCTGGTTTATCCTCATTATATAAAGTCCAAAGGCGACTGATAATAGGACGAGAAGATTCCGCAAGTATCGCTTCTTCTTGTGCTTTACGTTGTTCCACATTAGAAAGTTCTTTGCCCCTCATTCGATCGCTTCTAATAAAATTAGCTCGTGCGGGAGTCATATCTTCGCTTTCTTTTCCTACTGGCTCTTCTATTAATTTAGAACCTCGCCCGCCGATGCGATACATGATGTAATAGGATCTCTCCAAAACTTCAGACCCAATTTTTTTCTGAAGTCGAAAATATACACCCGGATATTTGGTTTTTTCTCGTTTCATATTATCCTGCCTTGGCTTAGACTATGAGATACAGCTTCTAGGCTTTCGGCCTGAGGCTCTTTTCTTCCCAACACGCTTCCCAACACCGAAGGTCAAAGTACATAAAAACAGAACAAAGGTCAAACAAGAAAAACCATTGTATTTAAAGGGAAAATAAAGATATATCACATTCTATAAAGCAGGATAAAACGATAAAAACACAGCCTCCTAAGCTGTAGGCCCCGCGTTCGATTCGCGGCGAGCACACCAATTAAAATTCAAAGACTTATGCTATAAAAGGCGTAAGTGCTTTTTTCTTATAAAAAAATTTCCAACCCTATTTCCAACCTTTTGGGTAAAAATAAATGAAACACAATGTAAGAATATGCATAAAGTTTTGTGAAAGTTTTTTGTAAGATTTGGATTGTATATCAGCAATATCCTAACGCCGTTTATTATTAGCAATTTATATTTGACTGTTTTATTTATCTGTAACTAAACATGCTAATATAATTTATATATCCTGCTCAAGTTATATAAATGATTTTTGTAAACAGATGAATACTTTTCAATTTTTTTATTTGAGCGTTTCTTTTTTATAGTTATTTTCAGATACAATCATATATTTATTATCTGCGTAGTTAATTTTAGCTAAGATTGTATGTGTTTCTATATTCAGATAAAACCGCATCACACAACAGTTTAGGCACTGACGGTAAAGAAAAAATCTTACCGTCAGTGCCAATTTTTATTTTTATTTGTATTACTGAGACTCTGAATTTTTAAAAACGAGGAGATGTCCATTAGTATACTAATTATGTGTGTAGTTTAGGTAAATGCTGTATTTAGCTAGGAGGTTATAAATAAACATTAAAGCTTACATGAAAACCAATATCATAATCTCAGTTCAATAGGAGGTGGTTAGCAAAAGAAATAAATAGGTGACTGGCAACTTAAAGATTTAACCAAAGGGGTCTTATTAGGTAAATTATTAATTGTAGTAGGCAATGAACGTTAATCACAAATAAATTTTAAAGAAAGTTTGCGCTGCAGGTTTCTTTAAAGAGAGGCATAAATATATATTTCTATATAGCTTATGAAAAAAGGTACAAAATGAAAAAAATAAATTTTAATCATAATAGTGCAGTTAATTTAACAAAAACTACCTGGCTAACAGAAAAACAAGTCGCAAGTATAACCGGATTCAGCCTTTCAAAGCTGCAGAAGGATAGATTTCATTCTACTGGGCTGACTTATTCTAAAATAGGCAGAGCCGTCCGTTATTCACTAGAAGATTTGCATGCATATATGGAACAACATCGAGTTGTTCCATATGGCCAGGAGGGTTAAAATGAGTAGCAATTTTACATCAGAGTTTGTAGCGATCTTTGGTAAAAGACATACATCTTTCCCCTATTATCCAGATATGCTTGAAGCAAAATACATGTTCAAGGCATTAGTTGAGTCTGAATGCACCAAACGTGGCCCAGAAAAATTACCATGGTTTCCAAAAAATTGTAATATGAACATAGAACAAAATTTTTTTTTCAGTCACCCCCAACAACTAGGCTATAAAAGTTACATTGAATTGTATGCTAAAGTAAAAAACTATTCAATTGATAATGCTATTAATGAATTGGTTGAACAATATAGCCTTAATAGTCTTCTACATTTTTGGGGGTTATCTCCCCAATATATTGATAAGAAAAGCTGTGAGCGTTTAAATTATGATTTAGTAAACTGGAACTCTTGGCATACAAATGACCACTTGTTCAATCTGCCTGATTCCATCACTGCAGGGGAGCAAAACTTATTATCAAAGAGTATAATTCGTTTTATTGATCAATCAATTGCGTATGGAACCACAGAAATAGAACGTGGCTATTGTGGTTATGTTAAATATAAAAACATTGATAACAAGCCAATTTTGTTGCCCATGATAACTAAAAGAAAAAACACAGTTGCTTTTAATTATCAACCAGAACGTTCTGTAGAATATTTTTTATCTCCAGGCGTTCCTAACACCTGTTCACAACAAAATGGTTATACGTGGCCACTTTTGGGTCGTAATTTGTTGGAATATAGACCAAAAATAGTATTTTTATGCGAAGACTTGCTCTTGGCAGAATATTTAAACAATATGGTCAGTGATTCTAACAGGTATACCAAAAAAGATTTTGTTGCTGTTGCTCCATACGCTTCTGGGAAATTTTTAGAAAATGTCGACTTTAGTAATTTATTGGGCATGAATGTCATATACATACCTGCTATAAATAGAGACAGCTACTTAAATGTAGATAAGTATGAAAAAAAATGTACAAAGGTCTATATAAACTCATTTAAAATATATCATAATGCGTTAGTGTGGGATGGTTATGCTGCTAAACCTGATGATTTTGGCAGCTTAGCAGACCCGTTCGAGAGATTTTTAGGTGAAAAGTCTGTTAACCTATTTGGCAGAGAATCTGGAGTTCTTGGTGAAATTGTAGAATCAAGTTTGAGCTCTGCACAATATCAACGCTTTTGCTTTAAAGTTGGTTTGCATGAAACTAAGCCAGAGCCAATGTCATCAAGCTCTCCTAGTGTTGCTGAAATTCTTCATCGTGAAATAAACCCATCGCAAGAGGTGTATACTGATTGCTTTTCAGGAGCTAATTCACTTGGCCTAATAGTTGCTAATCAAAATTCTGGCAAAAGCTATTTAGCTGTCAGTCTTGCTATGGCAAGAAGCTGCGGAATAGATTTCCTAAGTTTTAAAAGGCTAGAAAAGACAAAAGTATTATACTTAGCAGCAGAAGATTCTCAAGATGTGTTTGCCTCAATTGTTCAGCGAGCCAACAAGGCTTTAAAATGTTCGAGCGCTGATCTTGAAGAATATTTTAAGTTTGAGCTTTTTAGGGAAACAAATTTAAATTGTATTTTAGATTTGTGCAAGGAGGAAACCCAACTACATGTAAAGAAATGTATATCAAAACATGAGCCTAAATTAATTATTTTTGATAATTTGATTAGTTTTTGCCCTGGCTTTAGGCAAAAAGGAGGTTCAGCCTGGAAAGATGTTTTTAGTTTTGTAAAACAAATAGAGAAAGAACATGGTTGTGCCGTTTTACTTGTACATCATAGTAATAAAGATGATGAGGCTGCTGGTTCACGTGATATAGAAGCTCAATGCCAGAACGTGGTGACAATTCAAAAACATAATTTTGACAAAAATACTAACACTTCTGCGGTGAATGAAAACGCAGCAAATAATGGTGGATTGAATATCCAGTTGAAATTTACAAAATGTAAAGCTTATCCTCAATTGGAAAATAAGCCATACAATCTTACTTTAAACAATCTTAATACCTGCCCAGATGCTAACCCAAATTGGTTGATACATGATGCAGATACAAATAATATATACAGCACTGAGCAACCTGAATTTGAACCTTTTGATAATACAGATAATTTGGGAGAAATTATAAATTATGCAAGTTCAAGAGGGGTTTTTGCTAGAGAAGATATTGAAAAAAAATTGGGTTATAGAAAATCTGCTGTTAATAATATGTTAAAAGTTTTGGTTGAAAATAAAAAAATAAATAAAATCGGCGAAGGCAAAAGCACTCGCTATAGTTTAAGAGTATAAACATCACAATATATTTTTACTGTCTTTTTATAGTATAAAAAGCAGTCTTAAATCTTAACAATAATCGTAATGGCAGCAATGGGCGAAACCAGCCTTTTGCTGCCATTTTTGTTCGCTTTTGGGCGCAATGGTCGAATCGCATATAATATAACAAATAAAATCAACATGTTGAATTTCTGAGTTTTGAATATTGGGCATGTTTGTTTCAAGATAATTATTTTTATATTTCTTCACCATATATTATGTAAGTACACCTAAGGAGTAATATATGGAAAATATTAACAAGTTCATTTCACAGCTTAGTCAGGCGTTGCCACCGGTTATAGCCAGAGCTCATGTTGCAGAACTTACTGGAGGCCTGGTTTCCAGAAAGACCTTGGCCAACGAAGATAGCCTGGGCAAAGGGCCTAAAGACCGGGTACGTTATGGCCAAAAGATTGCCTACCGTAGAGAAGATTTTATTGAATGGCTTCGAGCTAAAATGACCTCTGCCCAAAATACACAGCACTTTAAGAATATTCTACCCAAAGTTGCCAAACCTAAAACTACGACCAGTATGTTCAGACCAAAAATTTAGCCGAAACCAGCCTATGTATTAGCCAAACGGATCCCCCACGGAATTTAATCGCCATGGGGGATTCATTATCTATAGCATGCTTAATTAATTCGGAAAATCAATTTATCCCTGAATTGCGGAAGACTCAAATATTTATATTATGTACCCATGGGACATATTATGAAAGCAGTTAATAGGTTATTTGTAATAACTAAACTAAAAACTAAATTAAAAATTAAAATTATATAAAGCTATAAATTAACTATACAATTTATATAACTATAAAAGTATCAGCTACTTTAACTATAGCTACAACTAAAAACATTTAACAAACAAAAATAAGGATTTTATCATGTTCAAACCAAATATAAAATATACCCAAGAATACAGAGGCTATAAGATTATGGCTAATGAGCAATTGAAATGTAATAAAAAAATACTGGATACAGTTATTAACCAGATAGAAACAAGTACAGCTAAGCATAATAAAGTTTTTGTTGT
This sequence comes from Desulfovibrio litoralis DSM 11393, assembly GCF_900143255.1. Lineage (NCBI taxonomy): Bacteria > Pseudomonadati > Thermodesulfobacteriota > Desulfovibrionia > Desulfovibrionales > Desulfovibrionaceae > Desulfovibrio > Desulfovibrio litoralis. Next base: position 19,426 of record NZ_FRDI01000018.1, on the reverse strand, counting down.
TAACTTTTCTCTTACATATCCACAAACACAAATCAGCTCAACAAACAATAAAGATATTACTATTTTTATGGACAGGTTCACCAAATATCTTGAAAAAGATAAAAAGATAATTGATTATACATGGGTTAGAGAACAAAACACCTCTAAGAACCACCATTACCATGTTATGCCAACATTAAATGGCAATAAAATACAAAACCAGCATGGTATTATGAAAGAGGCCACCCGTATCTGGGAGGAGGTGATTAGCAGTGAGGCTTCAGGCTTAGTTGATTACTCCTCTACCCCACACATGCTTCGCAAAGATGATCCAGCTTATCAAGAAAAGTTAGAAAACTGTATACTCCATGCCAGTTACCTAGCTAAAGAAAACACCAAGGGCAATAACCCTAAAAGGGTTAGAAGCTATGGGTGTTCAAGATAGTAGGTACCTATTAAGTTTTTACTGGTACTGTTGATTTTTAGCTAAAGCCACAGAACTATGAGCTAAACAAATTAATAGTTTTGAATCTGGTTTAGTCCATTTTTGTGATGTGAATAATTTTAGTAATAAACAAAAAAAATGGTGTTATGATTCGCTATAATCAGTACAGTGACGCACAAGCCTTTAATAACTGAGGAGTTTAAGCAAGTTATGCGAATGGAAAGACGTAAAAATAGTTAAAGCAGAATGTTGTTCTGATCTGAACTAGTACAACTCACTAACTTTAAACTAGATTAATCAGTTTTTATACAACAGTGAATAAAGGTTCACGGCTCGTCAGACAAAAGCTGTAACACCAGACCCTGTAAGCACAAGATCTGGTGTTATGATTTTTTTACCCCCTATCCCCTATCCTTTTTGCCGATATTTGAGGCAACTTTACGCAGGTAGCGTAGCGATTGCACAATGACTGGAAGGTATTTAATTAAGACCCCTATGTTTACATTAGGTTCTGATATTGGAATTTTATTTTGTTGATTCATTTTGACTCCTTAGTTTTTCATATTAAAACTCTTTGTTTTTTGTCCTGTGAAGGCTAAAACGGTTCAGGTTTTACCTCCTCAGGGAGTGTAGTTTCAGGTTTTTCATTATCTCCGGTAACGCCGTCGACATAGCCACCAACGACATAACCAATAGCACAGCCCACAAGTAAAATAAGTAAACGATTCATAGAAGCTCCAGTTTGGTTAGAATGTTAATCAAAGAAAATTAACCATTAAATACAGTTAATTAAAACAATATATTTTTATTGGTTATCTAAAACGCACCAAGGCTTTTTGTAAAAGCTGAAACATTACGGGTACTAGATTATTAATATTATCAATATATTGGCTTGTATCTGGTAGTAAAGCTTGAATCGTATTATCACCAATACCAATTCCGTAGACTTCAACATTAATATGTTGTGCAGTGCGTATGGCCTGTTCTGTTGCTGTAATAAAATCAGGTTTGCCATCTGTAATGAGCAGGATTATTTTACGTTTCTCAGGCAGTGCTTGCATTTTTTGAAAAGTCCACCAAAGTGCTTCAGCCATAGGCGTTCCACCATTAGCTGAAATACGGAATTTATTATGTAGCTTTTCGCCGTGTTTAAGGATTGTACCCACACTGATGTAGGATTTATCGCCTTTAGGCGTTGCAACCATCTCACCTGGAAACGAAGTAACTGCCACCTTAACTTTTGGCAGGCTATATAAAGCAGAAGCCACAGCAAAACAGCTTTCTGAGGCGAGTGCTAATTCGCTGTGCATAGAACCAGAACTGTCAATGAGAATATGTACAGCAGTATCAACACCTTGCTTTATACCTTGGCGTTTAAAGATTTTTGCATTTCCTATACTCAAGCGATGAATTTGTTGATTATTTAGCCTTCCAGTGTAACCCAAACGATTTTTCGCATTTACATTACTTTGTAAAAGTGCCTGTAAACGAGTGCGTAGAGCTGTACTTGTCATTTTTGCACGGGCAATACTTTCAGAAGATAGCTTGATACTACTTTTTTGAGTTTCAATTGCGACGGAATAAGTATCTTTTGGACATCGAGAAACACGGCTCAATTCTTTGGCAATGCTGGTACTCAAATCATCAGGTAAAACCAAGTTGTTAGACAGCAACGCTTTTAAGGCTTCAATGCTAGTATCTTTTACGCCTGAGCTTGTTAAACCAGCTTTTTCTTGATCCTGAACTTCAATGCTTTTAAGATATTTTTTAAGAATTTTAACTAGTTCTTTTGCAATCAGAATACAGTCTTGTGTATTCTTGCAACTGGTTGGCACTGTTGCTAAAACAAGTTCAAGCTTGGACAATAAATCAGGTAACGAGCTGTTAATATTGTTTTCCAATTTACAAACATTTGCTTGAAGCTCAGGAACGTCCCAAGAGCGTACTTTTAGAAGCATCCAGTTGAGCAGGTCTTGCGTGATATGAGCTTCTGTGTTTTGTGAAGTGTCTACACCAGAGAGCGTTTCCAAGCTGTTTGCTTGCTTTGTTGTAAGATTATATTCCTCAAGAAAAATCTTTTTAATCAACCAGTTAAAGTTATGTCGACAACCTGGGAATATGTTTGCGAGTTTGTGCTCAACCCGATAATCTTCTAATATATTCCAAATATGTTTTTCTAACATATCTAACTTATTGACTTTTAAGGCGTTAAAGTCTGTTTCGCGAATGTGGGCAGCTTCATGGTCTAAAAAACTTCTGGCAAAACCCAACAAATTTGCATCAGAATCAATGGGTAAATCAGGAAGATAAATAGTGTTTCCGTCTGTATAGGCTGTTTCTCCGCCAATTTCTACATTGATTCCATATTTACGACCTAAAATGCCTGCGACTAAAGGTAAGGCATTAATAATGTCTTTATTTTTCATAAAAACTCCTGTTAACATATTGCAATTGATTATTTAAAATACAAAAGCCCTGGTGCAGTGAGCATCAGAGCTTTTGTAAGGTTATCATTATATTTTTTACCACAAGCCATAACTATCTAAAACTGGTGGTAACTCTTTTAACTCTTCATCTACAAATAAAGGCTCTTCATCAAGTTCACTCAGGTTGTCATTGTCATCTTGCTCTTGATTGATATTTGTCATTTCCAAACTATTATTTTGTGTAAAAGTGGCTAAAATATCATCAGATTGTTGCACTCCATCTAAAATCATTTGCCCGTGTTGCATTAAGGCAGTAGGGTTTTGTAACAACATTACAAGTCCTTGTAGCATGAACAAGCTAGCACCCCGTAATATGCCACGCCGTGGTAAACTTTGAAATGCGGTTTCAATAATATCTGCAATCGGTGCAACCCTAGGTTCAATAAAAGTTAATCCAATCAGCTTGTTATAAATAGCCTTTAACGGGGACAAAGCCTTGCGTGTAAGCTCTGTCTTGCCAGCATAACAGCGATTCCAAGCTTCTGTAGCGGCCTTCGCGACTTCATCAAAAAGTGTTGAACCAAGTTTGCCCACATCTTCTTGCAACATCGCATCTATAGAGCTATTGAGATTGGCATCTGGCGTTTCGACCTTAAATAACTGCCAACGAAAACCCAGTTTTGAACGCACATAATCTTTGTTTACTATTGAATTTGTTAGCATATTTTCCCAGTTCGGATGTTTGGCAACCCAGTCCGCAACTGTCGCATCATAACGTTGTAAAAAACTATCTTTTGCTGTCATAAACTCTGCTTGGATTAGTGCAAGTTCCTGATTTATTTCTTCTGCTTTAGCTGTGGGAATAGCCCAACCACTTAAAAAGCGAACACCGTTTCGGTCTAATAAACTGACAGCTCTGGCTTTTAAAGTCCCGAAAATCCTGAGTTCTTCAGGTGAACATATTTTCTTACTACCAAGCGAAGCTAACTCATCTGGTGGCAGTTCAGCATCACCAAGGTCATGTGGAATGAGCTTTTTGCGAGCTGACCAAATATTCACCTCAAGATTAAAAACCAATAAATTACTAAGTATTGCTGTATGGGTTTGCATGTTAACTCCTTGACTTTATTTATTATCAAAATTAGGGAAAATACGTTGAACCAACTCATGCAACATCGCACGCGTTTCACGACAGGCACGAAAGCCAATGGCTCGATCTAAAGCGTATTCAATTGGCTGAATGCCCTGTCTGGATAAAGGTTGATAGCGTACTGTCAGTTCTGCCCAACGCAGTAGAGTGCGAGTAGAGAATGTTATCTCTATGCTATTGGAATTATAGCTATTATCTCCCATAAACAAATGGCGTACCTCATTGGCAAATTCCACCATCTTTTTTATAATTTCATCTGGTAACTTTGAGGTAGATTTTTTCAATAAAAGCTCTTCTGTTTCAGCTTTGGGATAAGTTACTTCGCAGAGCCAGAATCTATCCATTAACGCAATATTTTGACGCAAAACTCCTTGATATAAACCGCTTTCATCAGCACCGCCGTTAGAGTTGGCAGTGGCTGCAAAGCGAAACATCGCATGTGGTAAAATCAATTCTCCGCCATTTTCCGCAATACAAAGAGGCTGTCCGTCCAAAATACCGTTTAGCCCGGCTGCTGTTGAAGGTTCTAATAGGTCGATTTCATTCAGTAAAAATACTCCGCCAAATTTCATGGCTAAGGCTAATGGTCCATATTGAAAGCTCATATTCCCATCTTGAACCGTAAGATGCCCGACAAGTTCAGGAAATTCTAAACGTCCATGCCCGGTCACTTCAAACACAGGATAGTTTAAACGTGCTGCTAACTGTTTGATACAACTGGTTTTACCAGCACCAGTGGGACCAAATACATAAAGCGGATCGGAAGCTTCAATAAACCATAAAGCCAGATCTCGACTGCTTTCATGAAAGATATAATGCGGGTTAAGAGCTGGTGTAAAAGCCGTTGACTCCGCATACGCCTGAATCATTTTTCCTGAGGGAGTGCCACTAAATACCGTGCCAGCATCAAACTCGGTGGTTTGTAAAGTTTGTAGTAAACCTATTGTTTCATTCATTTTAATCTCCAATAAAAAAGGCGTACCCTGTTTGGATACGCCTTTAGTGTTATGTGTGTAGTGTTTTAAGTTATTGTAAATTAAACCTATTGGTTACTGTCCTGATTTAGCATATTAGTTGCTGTAGCATCAGGCAAATCATCTTGAGACAAATCATATTGAATTGTACTTATCACTTCGATATTAAAAGGATTATCTACAAACTCTCCGTTCTTTTCAATATCGTCGATGCTTTCACCAATGCGAATGAAGAGATAGTCGCTATTGTTAAGTTTGTTAATAAAATCAGAGATAAACCCTATATCTAGAAATGATTCATACCACTTAATCATGCCAAAGTGATACAAAATTGCTCCGTTAGTAGGGTGTTCTATTTTGTGGTCAACAGAATTATTTAGCAAACTATCAACGACAGTCCAAATAGCCTCATCTTTTATTTTTATTTCAGCAATTTGTACATCTAAGAGTGCTTTGGCTTTTTCGTTTAAAGCAAGCACCACTTCACTATAATATCCCATATTTACCCCTTAATTTATCTTGCCTAAATATAATCTTTCGTATGCGGCATCGCTTTTATATGAATTTTGTAAGATGCTACTTATTTGTTCCGTACTAACATATTTAAGTAGTTCAGTTTTTAACAGTTCTTCATTTAAGCTGTTTTTACCTGCACAAATTCCGACTCGTAATCGCTGTGTGATTGCATTAATCCAGTCGTTATTTGGACTTATTTTTGTAGCGTATAATTTTAGACTATTTTCTGTATTTTTTATATGTTGAGACAATTGCTTCTCAGCCTCCTTCAGTCGTTGCAAGTTCAGGAGCTCTGCTTCTAGTCCCGGCACGTCAACACCACGAAACTTTGGACAAGAAGCATTCACCTCACAATAATCACAAAGTGGATGAAAAGCTTTGTTATAAGCCACTTTATTAAGGGTTTTAATCTTGTTTTCAATGTCTTGCTTAGCTGACCAGATTTTATTTGCCGTTTCTAAACAAATATTTAGCATGATTTCATTAGCCTTGTATGGACCAAAAGCTTTCGCCTCGTTCATAGTCAAAGATAAAATATAGCCCTCAAGTTGAACTTGGCTGCAATCATCAGCTAAATCAATATTAAACAGCTGTTTGACTAGTTCAGGAAAAGTTTTAGGCTGACTTACCTTCCCAGTAGCAGGCACTGAAAACACTTTGTTATTCCAATGCATTGCCAATAAACCCAACTGTGCATAAAGCTGGGCCTCCTGAGAAGCATATAAAGTTTTAGGAATGCTTTCTGTACTTTTTAGTTCAATGATTCTTATTATGGGTCTTTGATTTTGTTCAATAAATACAAAATCCAAATGTCCTTTTATAGGAATATTATTATGTTTAATTTCAATTTCAAGTTGATGTATAAAATCTTTTTTTGCTAACATAAAAGCTTCTACAACCCCGGACTCGAACCAGTGTCCACGTTGTAAACGTAAGTGTTTAGAGAGTTCGTGGGCATTAAAATTGCTCTTGTGATTTTGTGTAGTATCAGAAGCAATGGTCGGAGCGGTTTTAGTTGCCACTGCCGAACGCAAACAGTCCAGACCTTTACCAATGTCAGACAAGCCGATATATTTACTACGATCGCCAAGACTGAGTTTTGTGTGTTGAGAATTCTGAACTTGTAGACTTTGATTTAATATCTTTAAAACATTATACATTTTGTCTCCATTTATGATATTAAAAACAAGAAAAGACTCCTAAAAACAGAGAGTCTTTTCTTGTTTCTATAGTGCTGATTTTTACGCAACATCGGCATAACGCCACCACATTTTACGGTTTTCACTCCAACTAAAACCAGCCTGTTGCAACAACTGTTTTTTCGTTCTAGTATCTCCTTTAGCCACGATACAAAGTCGGTTATCCTGAGTTGTTACAACACTATAAGCGATTCCATCGAGCTTAGGCAGTTGGGATAAAATGTCTTGATTATCACTGTTTGGGGCTGATGTTGTCTGGCGTTGAGCCTCTGAGTTTTCAGGTTCAAACTTCGGTTTTTTATTTTTATTTTGTGCTTTGTTATTGGTAGAAAAACTGGCATCGTCATCATCTTCTGTAACAATGCCCACCAAAGCAGAAAGGGCATAGCGTCTGGCATAAGTAATCGCAGAGCCATAACCCTGTGGGTCTGTTTTCGGAAGGGGCATCACCAACAACGAAGACTGCCATTGTCCGCTTTCTGCGTGCACAAGTTTAGTTACCAGCCCTAAATTATTCACTAAATTGCTTGTTGCAGCTCCAGTCACCCCAGCATAGCTACCCTCAAAGGCTTGATCACTGTTCAGCATACTCGCACTTGAAAGGGGTACCGGGTACTGTGTCATCCAGATGCCGTTTACTAACAAGGCTTCACGGCACGCTTCCATTACAGAATTTAAAGTCGCATAACGAGACCGAGTAAAGAGGTTGTCTTTATCCTTTAAAGCTGGTTGTAAACTTGCCTGAACATTTAACATCGCTTTAGCCAGTTCAGTAATCGTTTCTGAACAAAACTGTAATAAATTCATATGCTAACTCCTTTTTAATAATGATATTCTTAAACTGCCAACACCATATTTTTTTTATGTAAAACCATTGCTACCACTCACAATACAAAAAACTCCGCCTGCACCCAAAAGTACAGACAGAGTTTTTTTTGTTAATTTACTCAATATCAGAGAAAAATTATATTACTTCAATGTTGTAATATATATTTTAAATTATTTGAAAGACATAAGGAATAAGAAGCTTGATGCATAACTGAATGGGGTAAGGTGTTGACGACACTCTTATTCTTGCTCTAGCACTGTCTGCTAATCAGGTATATTTCCATTGGCGGTTGAAATTTCCGCAATATGAACCATGATTCCTGTTTTCTGAGGAGCAATATGTTCCGCGAGCACATGACGATCAGGGTAATCTCCTCCGTTTTGAGAACGAAATGGTATAGGAGTTTCGTCAAAAAGATGTTGAAGTCGATAACTCCAAGCTTTCTTTGCACTTTCTACCTGCTCCTTTGTAATACGGGCGGCTCCATAAACCGCATGCGTTGGAAGCACATCCATACCTGGAAAGAATAGACAACCATGCGTCACTGGAAAGAGTAATTCTTCTAGTGGACCGTTAATTCCCCTAGGGGAGTAATCTTCATATGGACCACCAACCATAACAGACAGCATTGCTCTCTTACCCTTCAACATACCATCTCCATAACGATAGGCATTGCCTTGCCCTTTGTATCCGTAAGCAAAGCCAAAGGCGTATACTCGATCTATCCACCCCTTCATGATGGCAGGCATCCCGAACCACCAAAGAGGGAACAGCATTATCAATGCATCAGCTTCGAGTAATTTTTGTTGCTCTATCGTGATGTCTGCGGGTTGCTGGTTTGTTGCATAGGAATGCCCTGATTCGGTGATGAAAGACAGCCTTTCAGGATTGGTCCGGTGAGGAAAATCTTCCTCGTCAAATACAGCTTTCCATTTCATCCCATATAAATTTGACACCATGACGTTATGACCTTGCTTACGCATAGTCGCCACAGCGACATCGGCAAACTGACAAGTTAGTGATGTTGATTCAGGGTGAGCATAAACTATTAAAATACTTTTTCTCATATAAAGCTCCTTGTGCAAATTGCTATACCAAGATAATAACTCTTTAATGCACTTTGGCAAGTACAGACAAAAACAGCATATACTTACAAAATGTATAGTATCAAAAATCTTGGCATGAAGGAGCAATACGTGGAAGACGCTTATAAAATGAAAGTTCTTGGGAATAAATCTTACCGTTGTGCGTTTGAATTGACGCTGGAGATAATTGGAGGGAAGTGGAAGCTATTAATTATCTATTTTCTTGCAGGCCGTGGAATGTTGCGTTTTGGCGAGTTACGCCGATGCCTGCCAGAAGTTAGTGAACGGATGTTGGTGAGGCAATTAAGAGAATTGGAGCATGATAAAATTATTCATCGCGAAGTTCACCATACAGTGCCACCTCGTGTAGACTACTCTCTAACTGAGCTCGGCAACACACTTATACCGATAATGAATTTGCTTCGCGACTGGGGAGATGAATATGATGCTAATGTTTGCAAACATGTTGATAAGAGCACAGAAACTGATGTGTAAATAAGATATACGTTCTTTAAATAATGCAAACATCGGATTAAGAATTTCTGCATTTTGTATTTAATCTCATTGAATTTTTTACTCTCTTTTGTTTTTATATGTATGCTCCATTAAACTGTAGAGCAATCTGTATATGGCGAGCATACCACAGGCAAAAGTATCTTTCCTTTAAAAGACGAAAGCGATTATTCGCCCAATGGGAGACTGGTCAATCCTGCCTCCCTGGGACACTGTACACCGCAGGTATCATCTGCATACGCCATGCGGCATGCAGATGGTAAGGCCTTCTGTGCGCAGCAGCTTGGGCGAAACTTTGAAATCAAAATGTGGCGTCTCCTTACTTCAAAGAGCAGGGCAAAGATTCTTTCCACACCATTTCGTTAAGCGGAATACGCTGTTGTTGATGACGGCAAGGAGTTTGCGCCTTATCGTCAGAATATCCGAGTACAAGTATGTTCACTGGAATAACATTATCCGGCAAAGAGAACTCGCTACGTACCACCGCCGGGTCAAACCATGTTATCCAGCATGAAGCGACACCTTCCGACCAAGCCTGGAGCATCATATGCGTAGTGGGGATAGTCGCGTCAATATCCACCATAGAATGCCCGTCCTGAGGTCGTTTCCATGCCTTGTCTTTGAGGCTGCACACTACGATAGCAAGTGGAGCTCCGTGCATGTTGCCAGCCTTATCCAATTTGGAAAGCCCACCCGGTTCTGATACCACCAGAAACCGTTGGGGTTGAAAATTAGCTGCAGTGGGTGCAACTCTGCCAGCTTCAAGTATATTCTGAAGCTTTGCCATTTCTACAGGCTTAGAGTGAAACTTCCGAACGGAGTGGCGTTCTTTGGCAAGTTGAAGAAATTCCATAAAGTCTCCTTATGTTATAGGGTGTAGGTTTTTTCCTTGTCTCCTGATAACCTTTATGGTATTTTATAACAAGAACGCACTTTTTTCATACGTAGTATCTAAAAAGATACAATAAGGGGAAATTATGGGTCTGATCAAATCATCATATGCTTGCATGTTGACGCTTGCGATGGATATTGTTGGCGGAAAATGGAAAATGGTAATTCTGTGGCAATTGAGAAATGGAGTCGTCCGATTCAGCGAATTGAAGCGCCGGCTTAACGGAATAACTCAAAAAATGCTTACGCAGCAGTTACGGGAGCTTGAAGACGCTGGGCTCATAACCCGCACGGTTTATCCAGTTGTGCCACCAAAGGTTGAATACAGTTTGGCAGAAGAAGGCACAAAACTCATTCCTGCATTAGATTCTTTATGTCAGTGGAGTACAAACTATGCTACATCTCACGGAATTATCGAGTCTTCTTGCTGCGCAACCCACATGGTCGAAAAAAAGACCACTTGAAAAAAACTCAAAGGTTTCTTTTTAGATACTATACCACAAAAAAGTGCGTACTTGATTTAATATCAATCAAGCATAGAATGTATCCCTTGTTCCAACTACTTTAAATTATCAGGAGATACACCTATGTCGTTTGCGCCTTACAAAAATTGTCAGATCGAATACTCAGTCACCGGAAAAGGCAAAGGCCTTGTTCTCGTTCATGGAACAGGTCAGTCAGCGGAGAACACTTGGACGGAAGTGGCAAAGCATTTTTCGTCCAAGCGTACAGTAGTTTGCCCCAACTATTCAGGCTCTGGTCGGACACAAGATAGCAACGAACCACTTACCATCGAGCTACTTGCGGAGCAGGTGTTAGCTACTGCTGAGCATGCTGGTCTTCAGCAGTTCGATATTGCAGGCCATTCTCTGGGAACCTGTGTTGCCATGTATCTCGCGGCTAATTATCCGGATCGTGTGGGGAAAGTTATACTGCTTGCTGGTTTTACCTCTACGGAAGACGCCCGTTCGCAGTTGCAGTTCAGGATGTGGAAAGAGATGGCGGAAACGAATCCGAAACTTTTGGCGGAGACATTCCTCTTTACGGCTTTCAGCCCGGCATTTGTGGCTGGCATGCCTGATTGCGCGGTGAAAGATACCGTCGAAGCTATTTTTACAACAACGGACTGGAAAGGCACAGCCCGCCAGATTGATCTGGATTTGCGCATCAATGTTATGAAAGAAGCCAGAGCCATGCAGCAGGAGACCTTAGTAGTTGGTTGCGTTCACGATTACATAATACCGATTGCACACTCTAAGGAATTAATGAAAGTTATTTCTAACGCTCAGTATGCGGAGATGGAAACCGGGCATGGCGGTTGTGTTGAGAATCTTGAACAGTTCATTTCCATAGTTGATGGTTTTCTTGCGTAAGGTCTGAGCATTATGGATTCAATAAAAATAGTCGCTGAAATCAAACTTAAGCCGGAATACAGGCAGGAACTTTTTCCTGTGTTGCAGGCTCTCGTTGAAGGCAGCCTCACTGAAACGGGAAATAATGTTTATGATCTTACTGAAAATATGAGTCTTCCCGGACATTTTTTTGTGATTGAAGAATGGAAGTCTGACAAAGCAATTGAAGAACATAACGAAACTCCGCATTTTAAGGCTTTCGTCACGGCAATTGATGTGAAAGGGGTAGCTCTCAGTATTACCAAACCCAAAAGCCTATTTTGACATTTCCTGTAACAAGAATGAGCTGAGCGGCAAGACTGCCGCTCAGCTCATTCTTGTTACAAAGTTTCCCTACACTCTGGCAGCCCGTGTAGCCCCAAAAGTTATAGCCGTCTTTGCCAGGCTTTTTCACTCTATGCACCATAGGCTTGCCGCACTTGGGGTAGCTTTTGCCAGCAGCTTTGGCAAGAGTTTACAGTTTCTCTTCAAGCTGGGCATGGGCTTTGTCAACAATAGCGCGGTATTCTGCCTTGCTTGCTGCAATATCATCAAGGGCCTGTGGTGCTCTTCGTTGTCGCATTCAAATCTAATGCGCTCATAGCGACTCGGATTATCCAATCAATCACAGAGTACAAGAATTCCTTGATAGGTTTGGTATCCATATCCAGCACTAGTAATAGCAGTATTTTTTATTGCATCTTTCATATTGCCACAGCCGTAAATAGTTTTTTAGATTAATTCTGATACTGCAACTTCATACAAAAAAAAAGCAAGATATTAACTAAAAGTTAATATCTCGATAAAATTTATTTGTACCAAATTAAAAATTTACTGAAAATACGTTTGCCTGTGTATATATTTTTTTCTTCTCATGTGTCCTTATAACTTGAACTATTTAACGCTAATTAAACATTCCCATCAGTTTTACGTTTCAAAACTCCAACAATATGTGCCACAAGACGAACAACTTCCTCTCTGTCTTGAGCAGGCAATGGGCTGATAATATCTGCAATGGTTATGGCTTGTTCATGAAGGTCGTCTGTTGGTTGGCGTAAAAAATCTGTTAGATGACATTCAAAGATAATAGCAAGTTGTTCCAATCTTTTTAATGACGGCGAAATTGAACCACTCTCCATACGAGATATGGTTTCTTTTTCTATACCCATACGCTCAGCTACGTTTTCTTGTGTTAGCCCTATAAGCTTACGTTTATGAGCAATTGCAGCTCCAACAATTTTCACCAGTTCACTCGTTTGCATTCAAGTCCCCTTAAAATCAAGTACCTAATATCTAAAAGACAATTTTTTTAGGATTGAATACTTCTTTCTCGCAAACAAATGCACAACTAACCATGACGTTAAAAGAATCTTTATTGACATTAAAATCAATATGCGTAATAAAGGATTGTCATTTTAAAGTAATAAATTGCCGTAAATGATCGGAGCAGAGTGGAACAAGAGTTGCTTATTATATTTACTACACAGGAGAGAACATGACTGAGCATAAAAATGAGAATGCTAATGCCTTTTGGGGGTTTATAGTTCTGATTTTAATTATCTACACGGCTTTGTATTTTATTGTTTTTAATGATGAAATCGATACTTTTCAGGAAGCTTCTTTAATTGATATAATGCAAGCCCCCTTTGAAACTATGGTTGAAGGAAATTCAAATGCGAAAAGAATGCTTTCTGGCTTTGAAGATTTACTTGCAGACACTAGAGCCGCAACGAAAAAGAGAGCAGGAGTTGATCTTGGCATATCTCTAGAAAATGCTTTAGACGACAATGATAATATTAGTAATGTTAAATGGATATATGGACCTTCATATAAGAATTTTTCAGAAGTTATAATGACCTGTCAAAGCAAAAAAGCTGGTACTATTGTAATAACAGGAATTGTGAGGGAACGCTCATTTTTTAAGGTGAGCCTAAGTAAATTCATGGGGATAAAAGGAGTCTCTATTGACGGAAATAACATCACTCCATTTCCAGCAATAGCCGAACATATATATGGGCTTTACGGTGAAGAATTGCAGCGTTTTTCTGAATTGACTCGAGATGTCATGATCTATTGATCTTTGAATGGAGGTTTGAAACACAATGGCATTAAGACATATTGTTGGAAGCATTATTTTTCTTATTCTCATTATCAATATTCTAGGATTTTCTGAGTTTTTATCAATGATTGGTCTTTTTGCTGTAATGGGAATAGTGAGTTTACTTTTGAAATAAGAACATTGGAAAATTAGGTTTTGCAATGTTGGTAATTAGGATTGGATAAATAATTAAGTATCACAATATTAACAAATTCAATGGCTATAAGGAAAAAACTATGCGTATTTCATTCGTTGTAGGTGTTTTATGTACATTTTTAGTTGTTTCAAACTGTTACGCCATTGACATTTGGCATTCTGATAATGGATACCATCAGGGATACAATATTTATACTTTGACTCTTGATGCTCAGGATGTTCTTTTTGAGCCCAGTATTGAGGGTGGTATTGAAAAAATTGAACTTTTTGTTGATGCCTATGATGTTAAAGATCAACTGATTTATAGTGGTATTCTTAATGTGAGACCATTTGCAGACTGTCAGGCTACACGAACGACAATCATATATTTGGAAACAGAGGAAGAAGTCCAAAAAATGCTTATCCGTAAAGCGAGTGCTATTATAAATGATAAGCGTGTTGACTTATTAAAAACATCAGTGGGACTCTCAGTGAAGGAAAGTCCGCTGAAAGATGCGATAAATATTGTTATTGTTGATCAATCACAACAGATACCGACACAAAATCCTACTCAGAATACTAAACCAAAAGGACAAAAAAATACTTCACAGACGGCTTCTCAAACTCCTATACAACAAAATTTATCTCCTCAGCAAATTGACGACATTGCTCGGGCTATGATGATAGAAGGACAAATATTTGGTAAAGTCTCTGTTTGCTATCCTATTCTTGGAACTGAACCTGAGGTAAAAGCAATAACGGAAGGCTATGTTCAATTTTATAAGTCAAAATACAGTCAACAAATATTAAAACAAACTCTGAATTTATTTCAAATAGGCTTCGCTATGGGCGAGCAAGAACAGAAAAAGCAAGGAGACCGTGGATGCACACAGGTCTTTGACCAATTCCAACAAATGGCGAATGTCATAGGCTATCAAATCCCACAGTAAATTGATGAATATATTAATAGGCTGGTTTGCGAAAACAACAACTTTTTTATTTTAAAGGATGTGTAATGAAAAGTATTTTCCAGAATAGAGTAGTAATATTTATTTGTTTAATTTTAGTTTCCTTTTGCCTGTCTGGATGTTCGCAGTCTCTTGAAGAAGAATTGCAAGATATAAATATATCAAATTTGATAAAAGTTGATAGTTATGAAACGTTTGGGAAAGTTCTATCAAGATACAACTATGCAAAAAATATCTCTTTTCGTTATGAAAATACAGATATGTCTGAATATTTGTATGTTACAATTGTGCTTGATTTGGAAAAAAAAGAATACGCACCAATTATAAAAACAAGCCCGAGTAATGTAAAAGCTGGTGTAATACTTAAATTTGCAAAAACTAGAACAACCCAGGTAAGGTATATTACTCCATTCCCAGGCAGTCAGATACTGCTTATTTTGAAAGGAAAGGAGTTTACTAATAATATGGATGATTACCTATTTCAGAAAACGTTACAGCAATTATATAACAATGAACCAATAACTGCTCCATTTAAAACTTTATACATACAGTAATGCTAGGAGTATTGCGTGCGTATTTTTAAAATATTAGCACTGTTTTTCTTGTTAATGTGTCTTGTGTCTTGCTCAGAACAAGATTCGAAAGAACAAACATATTTTGTTGCTGCTAGTGATTTTCTGGCAAAATCAACCAATACAATTATAGGTAAATATTATTCAATCCAGCAAAACAATGAGCAGACTAGTCTCTTGAGGATGTTGGATATTAAATCTTTCACAGGGGAACATGTGGTATATGACCTAGTGGAATATGAATTTAATAATAAGCCATCTGATACAGATATGATGATTAATCTAGGTGCGGTAAGTGTGTTAGACCCAGATCCGGATTTAACTATTAAAAGACGGCAGGATCGCTTGCCTAAACCTTATGCCCTAACAGGAAACATTAGCGTTGAGAAAAGAGGAATAGAAGCTTCTCTCAAATTAGACCAACCAAATAATGGGGCAATGTCCTGTTATCGTTATATGACTACAGATCAAAGTTTATTGACTTTTGAATTTTGTGAAAGTGGATATCGAGGTATTAATGAGGGAGTATTTCGCCACAAAGATGACTATGTACCGAGTTCATTGGTAAGAGAGGTGATTGCTTCTAACCCTGGGTTTCCAGAAAAAATACCTATCCCGAAGCCTAACAAAACTGTGACTGCACTAGAAAATATTGGTCCTCAAAATGTAACCACTGATATACAGTATGATGCTGAAATAATTAGTAGTGCAGTGATTTGTCTGGATAATATGGGGTTGTTTTCACCTGAAGAGGGAAATAAAATAGGAACCAGCTATATTGAATGGATAAAAATGAGGTATGGAGTTGAGTACATCACAGAATTCTTCTATATTTTTAAGGATGCTCTCATTTCTAGTGATAAAGCCCTGCAATCAAAAGGAATGCAGGACTGTGAGAAACGAATTGCAGATTTTGATGAATTGGCACAGCTCATAGGC
The DNA here is from genome assembly GCF_900143255.1 of Desulfovibrio litoralis DSM 11393. NCBI lineage: Bacteria > Pseudomonadati > Thermodesulfobacteriota > Desulfovibrionia > Desulfovibrionales > Desulfovibrionaceae > Desulfovibrio > Desulfovibrio litoralis. Next base: position 3,316 of record NZ_FRDI01000018.1, on the reverse strand, counting down.
TATAAACGACCTCAAACACCTCTTAAAAAATAAGAATTTCAATGATGGTATTCAATAGGGGGGTTACGTTGAAAGTTATGGTGAACCAAGTCAAGTTGGTAAGAAGAAAAATGTAGGTTTAAAGCGTATTTTATTTCAGCTATTATTGGTGCAAATCAAAGAAGTATATTCAACAGGCGGATATTCTTGGAGAAATTATGGAAGACATTTTGAAGAGCATTATTGTAAAATATAATTTAGGAGATACAAAGGTATTTTGTGCTCCAAATATTCCGGAAAAAAAATTGTTCAACGCTATTTCTACATATGCTCCTGGGCTTTCATCTGAAGAAGTAGTGCTTTTGCTTGATGATACTGTTTGGGGAGGATCAAGAGAGGGAGTGCTTTTGAGTAAAGATAAACTCTTTTGTCATGAACTACTCACAGATCCAGCTAAAATTTCTATATCAGATATACAAAATATATATTCTCAGAAAAGTGATATTTATATCAACAATCAAAAGTTTATCTCTTGTACTCTGCTTGATAAAATGTATTCTGAAGCTTTCTGTTCTTTTCTTTTTGAATTGATACGTGTTCTGCGTGGTGAAAGTGTAACAGAGCAATTTTTAATAGAAGAACAACCAACTACAGCTACAGAATCCGATCAAGACACAGCACGTCAGGCAAATGAACCTACAAATAATGAACTGTTGATAGTTAGTCCTCCACAAATTGATGCAGATATTAAAGAAATTTTCAATAAATATAGCTTTGGCAATGAAAAGTTATTTTTCTTTCCTAACATTCCGAAAGAAAAATTACTCAACGCCACCAAAACGTATGCGACAAGGATATCTTCAAATGATGTTCTTATTTTATTGGACGATACTCTCATGGGCGGTGCGAAAGAAGGCATGGTTTTGACTCGAGATTCTGTATTTTTTCATGAGCTTCTCACAGATCCTGTGGTTTTTAAAATGAAGGATATTGATTCTGTCTTTGCAAAAGACAAGTCTCTGTATATAAATAAAAAGCAAGTATTTCATGCTGCTTATTTTGCTAAAGAATATCTCATAGCCTTAGGTAATATGATTAGCGACATTGCCGAGTTAAGTCTGACAGAAGAAGAACGCACTGAAAAAGCACTTGTTAAGGAACTTGGAAGTAGGCACGAATATTATTTCAAGTGTCTTATGAATATCCTCCCGAAAAGAAGTAAGCTTGATTATATAAGCAACTCCCTTGACGTTTTCATAGACCAAATTTTTGCTATTTCTGTCCAGCAAAATAATGACGCATGGGCGAGAGATGCTAAAATGGAAAATGAGCTTAGAAAAGGTTTTGATACAGCAGCATATTCACTCCTTAGGCTGGCGTTTATACTTTCAAAAAGAATATCAGACAAGCTAGAAAAAAATAAAGTTTGTACCTACATTGCTATGAGCGATTGTATCATTCACGAAATACTCATAGGGTTTCTTTTCAGAGGTGCATGTTTGATCCATGAATTTTTTGCAAACCATTCTGATAAAGACATTTTAGCTGCTTTGTATGCTAAATTAATAGTACAAGACATTCTTGTTCCATTTTACCTGTTCAAAATTTCCAACGATAAGACACTTAATTCCTTGCAAAAATTATCTTTACAAAGTGATATAGAAAAGCAGGTTGCTTGTGTTATTCTTGAGAAAAGACGTTTTTTGAATCGCATTTGTGATAATCTTGATAAACTTTCTTTCATTGTAGCTGGTAATATAAGAGAACATTTATTGCAAAAAAATGCAGTTTTTGACATTAGGTCAGCAATTAAAAAAGATGAAAGCAGATGTCAATACAGTAATGAAAACAGTATGTTGTATCTGTATTGTACAGGTATTTCCTCCTGTATCAACGACGAAATGACTTCTTATATTAAAGAAGCTGATGAAAAACTCGCAACTATTATCGAAAACTTCCTTAGATCCTAAATAATGTTAGGTTCCTTAAGAAATGTAGTTCGTCTGTTTGTAAATATATATAATAAAATTGATCAATTGATCAGACAACATTTAATGATTAAGGAGTTTTAGTATGAAAACAATATTACAATTTGTTTTTATAGCTACCATAGTGTTCATTGCGAATATTGCAAACGCCGTACAAGTCAATGAACCTGAAGTCAATCCAATGACAGATACTCCTTATAGAACTGTAGTTGGAGACATTATGCCATTTAAAAATGGAATCGAATTAATTGATCCAGATTATAGTGAAGTAGGATTTACATTTTATTTCGGTAATAAAGCTGATGAAAAAGAACTAGCTAAAGTTATGGCTATTTGTGGTGATAAACGTTTACCTAAGGGTACATGCGAAGTTACCATAAAAAAAGGTAAAAAAGAGAACTGGGATGATGCTATAGTAATCAGCGTTATCTATCACCAACAACCAGCCAAAAAATAACTTTGAATTAATTAAAGCATAGATATACATCCTACCGTGGGATTGTATATCTATGCTTATGCTTTTATTTTTTATATTTTAATGCTTAGTTCATCAACATAATTAATAACGATGCAGACAAAAACATTAGATCAACAAATAAAAAATTCCTCTTGTATTTGATAAAAAAACTGATTATAGGTTTAACTTAAAGAAGAAAAAGATTTATACAAACTATTGCTTAAATCTTTAAGGCAAAAAGCCACTCTAAAGTTATCTAGGTCTATTTTTTACAGGAGAATGATTATTTAATGAAATTATACATTCTATTCCGATTAACAAAGACAGATAAATGCTTGTAATAAAGTTAGCTGATATTGTAAAAAATTCTTAAGTGAGGAATAATGCGTAGTATAATATCTATTTTATTTTTTTTACAGCTAACAACTTTCTTTACCGGCTATGCTTTTGCAGCCAATCCTGCGGAAGATATGAACCGTATTCGTAGGCAACAAGAGCAGATTCAGTTGCAACAAGAAGAACGCATGCGTGAGCAGGAGCGTTTTTTTTTGTATAAAGAATACCCCCAGCTAGGCTGGGGGTTCTAAAAAGCTTTTAGCTTTGCTTCTGTTATAAAACTCCTTTTGATTTGTTATAACTGACTTGCGGTCTGGCAACTGCATGTCGAACAAATCAAAAGGAGGTCACAATGAGTGACACAAAGAGTTTATCTCATACAAAGTGGAACTGCAAATATCATATAGTTTTTGCTCCAAAATATCGCAGGCAAGTATTTTATGGAGAAAAGAAGCGTGCGATAGGCGAGATATTACGCAAGTTGTGTGAATGGAAGGGGTTAAAAATAGTAGAGGCAGAGTGTTGCCCTGACCATATCCACATACTGCTTGAGATT
>NZ_FRDI01000017.1 GCF_900143255.1 Desulfovibrio litoralis DSM 11393 | reverse complement strand
AGCGGTTTTTTAGACCAGTATCGATTTTATCCCTGATGCCAACAGCACCATAAAATTGACCCGCTTCGTTCATGCCATATTTAAAACCACGAATCTTTTCCCTTTCATAAATGCACTGGGTGAAGTTAACTAATATGAGGAGTTTTTTATTCTTAACGTTTACTGCATAACCTGTCCCATCAAGCGTGTACGGGTAGCCAAAACCTTCTGGAAGGCTTTTCTTGAAGTTCAAGATAGTACTTGTGCTGGTTGAAGGAATACTGGACGAAAAAAAACGAATACTGGACGAAAAAAAACGGAGTACCCAGCCGCCAATGATAATAACAATTAAAAAAATACCAAATAATTCCATATTTTTCTCCTGATATTAAGTATTAAGAATACATTAACAATATATATTCATGATGATCAGTTGTTATGATGATCAAAAATATCCTAATGTGGTTATAACGAATCTGCCAGAGGTAGGCTTTCATTCGCATATTCGCCATAAAATGTTATTAAACAGATCATGAAATTTACCCATAAGATAGGCGATACCATGTTGTTTTGACCAATTTTGGCATGCTTGCCTCCTATTAATGTTAAAGGTAAAGAACATTGTTGACTAGTATAGTAGTCAATTGATGCCTTATAGTCAAGTCAATGTTATATGTCAACAATGAAAGAGATCCCTCACCTACAGGAAGCCTTTGCACAGGTGTTACAAGAAGCTCGTGCCCATTCCCGCCTGTCTCAACAGGCATTGGCAAACGAGGTAGAGTGTGCCCGTTCGTTTATATCGTTTATGGAAACACGGGATCATTTACCAAGTTTAAACGGCTTTCTTGTGCTTGCTCGTGCATTAGGCGTTTCCAGCACGGAATTACTGGCACGGGTAGAAGCAAAACTGGCAACGCTGGAATATCTTGACAAAAAGGAATGATCACCAAACTACAGAATATTCTTTAGGGGATTAATCCACGAAATTTGTGATTGTATAAAAAAATTATAGTAAGAAATATTATAGATGTGTGAGATGAATCAAAAATATAAAAAAGAATCTGCCTGGCACAGGTGGGAATTGTATTTCCATATTCCAGAAATAAAAAAACGAATTTTAATGACAAGAAGCAAAGCTCAATAAAAAAATCAGGCAATACCATTTTTGTAAATGGTATTGCCTGATTGTACAATAAGTCATTAATTCTAAAATATTAATCTTAATAAACTGTAGCAGAAGGTTTTGCCGCTAGACTTAAGCTAATAATTTTTTTCAAAAGTGGAGTTAACGACGATTGAACAGTCTCTCTTAATTCTGTATATAGGTTGCCAACACCTTCGTTTTTCATGACTGTAAGACATTTTTCTAACGTATGCTTTCCGCTACCAGCTATAATACTGCAATTTGGGCATACTTGTTGGTTTGGATTAATATTTTTCCTACAATCTTGTTCGAGACAAGTGAACTGCTCCTCTGTAGCAAAATTATTTTGTATTAGAATTTCTTTTATTATATTTTGATAAGATATACTTCGTTTCCGCATATTTTCTTTTCGGATACCATCTTTAAAGTCAATATATGATAGGATATTCTCTTTATTAAAATTATGACGTGTTTGAATGAAGTTAAAGAAGACAGGATGACGTGCACTTAATGCCTTTTGTAGTATGTGAAGTGGAATAGCATTTTCTATCTCATGAATTTTTAGTTTATGATATTGAAATAAATATGAATAGATATCGTTTTGATGTTCTTCTGTTTCTGTCTCATTAGAAGTATTCTCAGAGGGTGGCTCTTTTATATCACCATCTTTAATACAAATAACAGGTTGTTTGGTGTTTTTGCATATATCAAACGATCTACCTGTACTATTACCACCACCGTTAATACAACGATTACTAACTTTTGCAATTTTTTCCAATTCTATAAATTTTATATATGATTGGCAAAAAAAATTAAATACGTCACAATCACGGAGGTCTTCTGCGAGCAACGTAATACTATTATTAAAATTATATGTTGTAAAATCTTCTAATGCAAAATCGATTAACTGGTCTGCATGGATTTCTTCTAGTAATTTACAACTATTTCCTTTATAGGAAGCAATAGAAATACACTTGTCTATTTTAGTCCTGATTGTAGACAAAACATCCCTAGATATATTCTCTATTTTTTGTAATTCCTCTTTTGCTGGCTTGCCAATATCAAATGTCCTTAACGCTCGAATAGTTTTTGTATCACCGAGGACAAGGTGATTTCCCAGTCTGTTACTAGTGATAACATCACCTAGTTTTTCTAAAAACTCTGTCGAACCATCGTTTAGCGTATGAAGATCTTTTTGGAGAATGATTAGCATAGTTATTATTCTCCAGAGAAAAAGCCATAAGGCCATTCTTCCAGTAATCCATTTTGTTTGAATGTTGATTTTTTTATGCTACAACAACCTTCTTTCTTATCAAATATATATATAGCTATATCATTATGATTTATTTTTTCATCTTCCACAGCTCTCCCTAAGGCATTAATAATAGTTTGGCTATGTGTTTCTATTATAAGCTTAACTTTGCTAGATTTATTTTCCTGACTTACATTTACAGCATCAATAAATGCCTGAACTAATTTTACTTGAAATGCAGGGTGTAAATGTAACTCAGGTTGTTCGATTAGAAAAATCTTTTCTTTTCTTCTTCTGCTACGCCCAGTTTCTTGTGTAAAGTTCCAAAGTTGTAACAATATTGGCAAGACTTGAGAATATCCAAAACCCATGTCAGCTAGATTAAAACCTTTTTTGTCGATATTATCAGAATCAGGCAAGTCATTAATACCTATTGCTGTATGCCCAGTACGCCTTTCTCTAAATGGTTTAAAGTGAAAATACCTATTAACCCATTCTATAAAATCATTTAATTGGGTATTGGATAAACTATTTATAAAAGTAGGAACATTCAAGCCTGAAGGGTCGATCTTAGAAACATCTAGTTCCTGTAGCCTGTAATACCGTTGTGCTGTTGCCCTGACAGGACCAACATAGTATATACTATCAACCAATTTTTCCATAGAACGTCTCAACCCCATTAATATAGGCGTAATGAAAGAAAAAATCAGCTTAGCCCTAAACTCTTTATACCATTTATCGTCTATTGAAAGGTTAGCAATGCTATTTTTCCATGTAACGCTATCAATTGCCGTTTGTAAATTTTTTATTAAGTCAGCATGGGAGTCATAGGGAACTTTAAAAATACTATTTAGTTTTTTGACTCCTATCCGTGCTCCAGCTTTCTTTTTTGTTTGTAGTACAAGCAACTCTCTCCCTGCTCGTTCGTCCCCTAGTCTGTAAAGATATCTCTCAGATTGTCTCATATCAAAACAAATTGGCACAAGATTTTTATTTCTCAATTTTCTTAAAGAAGATATTTCGCTTGCAAAATCAATATCATTAATTAGTATTTTTTCTATTTTATCTTCTTTATCAAAAGCCATAGTGATGTTGTCATCATTTATGTTTATTTTAAAAAAGCTGAGATATGTTGAATTGTTGCTGGCTTCTTCAATTCTAAATTCAACAGTAGATTCTTCTAAGTTTTTTCCATATCTAGCAAAAAGACGTGACTCAACCTCTATTCCTTTGAGCTTCACAGAAAACCCAATATAATTTTCTTCATTATCATGAAATGTATGAATCGATTCCTTAAAGCTACCAAAGTCTACATAATCACCATAAAATGATAAGGCTCCTTTTTGAGATATTCCCATACTTTGTTGAAGTATTTGAAAAAAACGCATAAAAGAGCTTTTACCACTGCCATTTTCTCCGATTAAAATACTTAGTGGAGGTAGGTCGAGAAGCCCTGAGTCTTTTATAGAGCGTAAGTTTTTTACCTGAAATGATAAAAGTTCTCCTGACATACAACCTCACTATTTTTATAATATTACTTTTGTATTATCTGTAAGCAAAATATTTCTAAACCACATAGAATATAAATAGAAATTTAATTATTGATAATAACATATATTAATATATTTGAAAAAGCAATATATTAACCCAAATACATTGTTGTCAAATTTAAAGTAACGAGCTGCTTATGTGCTGAATAAGCCAAGATAAATATAAGGTAACAGGGAGACCTTGAATTTGTTTATTTTTATACCCAAATAAATTTTTTAAATTGCAATAGTATAAAATTAAATATAAGCATAAACATATTTATATAACGAGTAAAAATATATTTAACCTATAATCGTATCATTAAAGAGGGTCTTATGTCATTGGAGCTTATTTTGTCAGCATTTTTAGCGGTGGCTGTTTTGTTTATTATAATACTACTTTTAAAACGGACTCCTCCTACTGCTATTCAAAACAATGATAGTCGTATGCCGGAAAATTCAAAATATATCTCTTGTGATACAAAAAATACACAATCAACTTCTTGTGAGGAAATAAGCTTTGAAGAAAAATACAAAACAGGAGACCTTGGGTGTGATGGTCAAGCCTGTCAATCTAAAGAGCCTTGTTTGGAAGCTGAAAGATGGTTATGTCGTGATGTAATTTCGAAAGTTGTTCCCAAAGGTTATTTTATTGGTCAATTTGAGTTAAAGAATTTGTTGCCAGAATTGGAAAAAAAGAAAAATAGAAGGATTGATTTTGCTATTGAGACAAAAGATGGAAGGCGGATAGCAGTAGAACTTGATGGATATGATGCACATACAAAAAGTTTATCACGTAGAGATTTTGATGATCAATTGCTACGCCAAAATGCCCTTGTCCGTGCTGGTTGGGTTATAGTACGCTTTTCTTTTGATCAACTAAGAAATAATGCAGAAGAGTGCTGTAAAATGTTACACTCTTTGATGTATCCAGAACATACATGGTTCAATAAAACACCTGTGTTAAAAGGTGTTTGCTTAAATCCAGACTGCAAAGACGAAGTTTATCGACTTCGCAATAAAGAAGGGGGCTTTTTTTGGAAATGTAAAAAATGTACTAAAACTTATAACCATGATAGAGTTGAGCCAATAACACGGTTATCAGAAATACAAAATAAAACATCTAGTTAAATTTTAAACTACAGTATGAGAAGAATACAGCAAGAACTTGTCCCATAGTTTGTATATAAAAAAGCTTAACTTTGATTTCATCAGTAGGCTAACCTTAAAATCAACCTCAACTGAGATCTTAAACGCCCCCGAAAATCGCCCCCCTAAAAACCCCATTGGCAAGAAGTTGCCAACTTGTATCGCTTGTTATTACAGTGTGTTATGATAACAAAATAGTTCTATCTATAAAACGCTTGGCAAGAAGTTGCCAAGCGTTTTTAGTAATAAATTCAAATTATTAGATGCTAAAAAACGAAAAGTGCAAAAAATGCTTGGCAAGAAGTTGCCAGATTTTGCACATTTTGAAAAATTAACATATTGATTTTATTTGCTTTCATGTTTGGTATACTTATTGCTATACCTCTAAAAAGGCTTGTATTTTGCAAGTTTTAAAAAAAATTAGGAGGGCATTATGCCAACACCAGCGTACATGACTATCATAGGCACAAAACAAGGCAATATCACTGAAGGTAACTTTACTGAAAATTCAGTTGGGAACATCTGGCAAGAAGACCACCAAAACGAGATTTTGGTTGAAGCCTTTGAACATCAGGTTATAATTCCAAGAGATCCACAGTCAGGTCAACCAACTGGACAGCGTGTTCACAGACCTTTAAAAATCACCAAAGTGCTTGATAAATCATCACCTTTGTTGTTTAGAGCCTTAACTAGTGGCGAAATTTTACCAAAAGTTTCTATGAAATTCTACCGTACCTCGACTTCTGGAGCGATGGAACATTATTTTACTATAGACCTTGAAGATGCGTTAATCGTTGATATTACTGATTATATGCCGAATTGCCAAGATCCTGCACAATCACACTTCACTCACCTTGAAGATGTGTTCATGACTTATAGAAAAATCATTAAAACTCACGTAGTTGCAAGCACAACTGAAAGCGACGACTGGAGAAAACCAGTCATGAAAAGCTAGTAAGCTAAAAAGTCATAAGTCAAAACACTCTGTCTACAAAATGGCAGGGTGTTTTGGCATGTTACAATTTTATAACAAACTGTTTTTATTAAATTTAGTTTTAAGGGAGTTACTTTTATGATGCTTTTCGCCAACAGTACCTGGTTTGAGTTTAAGTTAGTTCATGCGGAAGAAAATGCGGACAACCTCTCGGTTTACGAGTTTTCAGGCACAGAACGAGTCAGTACACCTTACGAATTTACCGTTGAACTGGTGAGTCGTAGCAGTGATTTAAACTTGACGGGCTATTTGGGGGCGGAGGCGTTGCTGACTTTTGCGGACAGAAGCGGAGAACGCCGTCTTTTGCACGGTGTAATCAGAAACATGGAGCAGATGCACACCTCTAACGAATTTACGCATTATCGCTGTATTTTGGTGCCTCGCCTATGGTTTTTAGGACAAACTCAAGACCACCACATTTATCAACACAAAACCGTTGAGCAAATTGTTACTACTGTCTTGAAAAAACACAACTTTTTATCCGAAGCTTATAGTTTTAAACTGCGAAACAGCTACCCTGAGCGTGAATATTGCGTTCAATATGGCGAATCGGATTTACATTTTATTTCAAGGATTTGCGAAGAAGAAGGCATCTTTTTTTATTTTGAACATACTAAAACTGGGCATTGCCTGTGTTTTTCTGATGCCCCTGGCGGTCCGGCAATTCCTGGTGAAAATTTACTGCGTTATTTTCGAGGTTCAGGAAACGTTGCCGATACGGCGGTTGTTTCTAAATTAAACCTGCATAATCTCATAAATAGCGATATTAGTAGCTATAAAGAGTGGAATTTTACTAAACCGACCATGGATTTAAGTGTTCAAGATAAAGAACCAGAGTGGGAAAAAGCCCCAGTTCCTCAAGGTATGGAGTTAGAAACCTATCAGTTTCCACACCTGTATCAAACTCGAACAGAGGGCGATCGTTACGTAAAGCTTCAATTACTTCGCCAACTTACATTTAGGCAGTGGATCGAATGCGAAGCTGACATATCACGTTTTCTGCCAGGATTTACTTTCACGCTGTTTAGCCACCCAAGAGGCGACGTAAACCGCAAATGGTGGGTGGTTTCAGTGCATCACAAGGGCGAACAGCCTGGGGTTTTAGAAGGTGAAAGTCCCGAAGGACGTGGGCTTTGGTATCAATCTTCAATCACCGCAATTCCTGATGATGTCTGTTTCGTCCCAGAATTAGAGCATAAAAAAGTACGTATTGAAGGCTTGCAATCCGCTATCGTAACTGGTCCTGGCAACGAAGAAGTTTTTCCTGATAAATATGGACGAGTTATAGTGCAATTTCACTGGGATAGACTAGGTCAAAACAACGAAAAAAGCACTTGTTGGGTGCGAGTTGCGGACGTTTGGGCTGGCGATGGTTTTGGCTCTATCCAAATTCCACGTATCGGACAAGAAGTGCTAGTTGAATTTATGGAAGGAGACCCCGACCGACCTGTGATAACTGGGCGAGTTTATAACGAATTACGCATGCCACCTTGGCAACTGCCGAGTCAAAAAACTCTTTCGGGCATTCAAAGTCGCGAGTTTAAAGCTGGACGACGTAACCAACTGGTTTTAGATGATACTCAAGGTCAAATTCAGGCTCAACTTTCTAGCGATCATGGGCTTTCACAGCTGAATCTTGGCTATATTACCCGCATAAATCACAACGAAGGGCGTAAAGATTTTCGTGGCGAAGGTTTTGAACTACGCACCGATAATTGGGGCGTAATTCGTGCCGCTAAAGGGCTGTACATCAGCACAGATAAACGAGATTCGGCACAATATCATCATAAAGATTTAGAAGAAGCTACGAGCGGACTTGAGGCTGCGAGCCAGCAACACCGTGACATGGTCAATCTTGCCGAAGCTCACAACGCTCAAACGCCTGACAAAGATGGAGATATTGTATCGAGTGCTTTGATAGAGCAAAGTAATCAAATCAAAGGCACGGGTCAAGCCCACAAAGAGATGACCGAACCACAGCTTGTGCTATCTAGCCCCGCTGGTATAGCTCTAACTACTCCAAAAAACTTACATTTACATACAGGTAATAATATAGGTGCGACTACAGGCAAACACTTTTCTCTCACTGCCGGGCGAAGTTTTTTCGCCTCTGCTTTAGATAAAATCAGCCTGTTCGCTCACAAAATGGGTATTAAAATCTTCGCCGCTCGTGGTAAACTAGAAATTCAAGCCCAAAGCGACGACCTTGAAATAATTGCCGATAAGGTTTTAAAAATCATTTCCGCTAAAGAATCAGTTCAAATATCCGCACCAAAAGAAATACTCCTTACCTCTGGTGGCTCATACATAAAAATCAACACTGGCGGAATAGAACAAGGCACGAGCAAAAGATGGGTTGCCCATGCCGCTAGTCATACGTTTGATGGTCCAGATAGTATCTTTAATAATTTTATTTTTGCCCATAAAAATGCTTCTGGGGTTTGTGAAATTTGTGAAGCAGCTAAAAAAGCATAAAATTTATTATAGGGATAATTTAAGATGATACCTTACACTCATTCAAATATTAGTAAAATGACATATAAAGATTGGAGTAATTATCTTCAATCTCAAATTGTTACAGATAACGCAGACAAATTAACAACTTGGTATGCCATTATAGACCCATCAGCAGATAACAATCTACCAGATTTATTATGTGATTTAAATGGTAACTCAGAGATTTTACCAATATTTATGAATACTATGTTAGAAGAATATAGCTTGCAAGGGCCACTTTTTGTCCCATTAAAAGAGCATAGTGATGTTGTGAACTGGTTTTTTGAAAAATCTGAAACTAAAGCTATTGGTATTATTTATGAAGTAGAAAATACTTCTGTAGATTCTTTTTTTGATCATTTACAAAATCTTGTTGAATGTAAGTTGCCAAATGGTAAAACTGGAGTTTTTCGTTTTTATGATCCAAGAGTGCTTTATGCTCTAACTCAAAGTGAAGATCAAAGTTGGAGTCATTATGCATCTGGTTCTTCTCTTTGCTTGCATGCTTGGGAAGCTGGGCGTGCAGTTCCTATACAAGTTCTTGGTGAAAATAAAATTATGGAACAAGAAGGATTTTTAATAACTGACGATTTGTTAAACTTTATTTCTAAATATACAGCACCATACACAGTCATAAATAATATGCAGGGAGAAAAAGGAGAGACACTCCGCTGTTTACCAATTCCAGAATCATTTCAATTCGTAAATAGTATTTGTGAAGATCTTTATAGCTTAAATATTCGTAATATTTCTGACCTTATTATTGGAATATCTATTACAATGCAACTGAAATATAATATTTTTAAGCAGACGTTTGTACAAGAATTGATAACTGCTAAAATGCCGAGTGAAAATCTTCTTGATGTGCTAAAGAAACTACCAGATAATTATTTTAAGGGAATAAAGATATGACCACCACAGCCCCTAAAAAAAACAGTACATTTAAAATTTTTACCCTAAGTGTTTTGGTTTTTATTTGTGCTTATATAGCTTATAATTATGTTGACAATTACTTACGCCCCACACCACCAATGATTAAATCTATTGGCTTGGCTTCTCAACATTATATTTGGGGCGAACATTTTAGGTTTGATGAAAAGTGGGGTTTTGGGTTTGGAGCTACAATCACTGGCTTTGGCCCCCCCCCCCATCCAGGAAAAGATGCAGGTCTTGGCTTACAGCCTATACCCACTACTTTATATGCCCGTTGGTTTGACTTTCCGAAACAGCGTTTTTATGAGGGGAGTTTTGATATGCCCGATTTGCCCGCTAAGGCGGCTCAAGTGTATAAAGAAATCAGCGATCGTAACCCCAAATTGACCTATCGTAATACCTTAATTATCGCCGTCGGGGCAGAGGGAGAAGTTCAGCTTTGGCTAAAAGCAACAGCAAATGAAAAACTTAGCTTTGATGACCCTGATTGGCACAGTAAGGAATTCCCCGAGCCGCAGCTTTTATTTTCCGGACGGGCAGATTATGGCGAAGGCGACCCAACAATGTATAAAGAAAATACAGCCGAAGCCCGTAAAGCCGGTGAAATCCCCCAAGAAACAGTACCCTCCGAACCTATAATAAAAAAATAAAAAAGGTCTATAATAATGAGTAAAGACGAGATATTAAATCAAGCTACAGAAGACGCGAGCGGAGTAAAATCAAAACAAGCTATAGCTCCTAAAAAAAACAGTAAATTTAAAAGAAATACTCTAATTATTTTGGTGATTATTTGTGTTTTTATGGCTTATAATACCTTACGCCCCAAACCACCAATGATTTATGATCTTGCCTTGGTTTCACAACATTATGTTTGGGGAGAACGTTTTACTTTTGATGATTTTGACGGTAAAGGTAACAGATGGGGTTTTGGGTTTGGTGCTACAAGCACTGGTTTTGGACCACCTCCTAGCTGGGGAGGGGGGGCAAATCTTGGTTTACAGCCTATTCCTACCCAATTATATGCCCGTTGGTTTGACTTTCCGAAACAGCGTTTTTATGAGGGGAATTTTGATATGCCCGAGTTGCCCGCTAAGGCGGCTCAAGTTTATAAAGAAATCAGCGATCGTAACCCCAAATTGACTTATCGTAATACCTTAATTATCGCGGTGGGGGCAGAGGGAGAAGTTCAGCTTTGGCTAAAAGCCATAGCAGATGGCACTCCAAATTTTAAAGATCCTGATTGGTATAATAAAAAAGCACCCGAACCGCAGCTTTTATTTTCCGGACAGGCAGATTATGGCAAAGGCGACCCGACAGAGTATACCAAAAGAACAGCACAAGCCCGTAAAGCCGGTGAAATCCCCCAAGAAACAGTACCCTCAGAACCTATAATAAAAAAATAAAAAAGGTCTATAATAATGAGTAAAGACGAAATATTAAATCAAGCTACAGAAGACGCGAGCGGAGTAAAACCTGGAAAAACCAATGCGGTTACTGGTTGTTGTGATCAAAAAATCGATTTACAAATTGGTCTTTTTTTTGACGGTACGGGGAATAATAAAGATGTAGATGAAAAAGAAACTGACAAGGACCAAACATGGGCAAAAGAAAGACAAACAGTAGAAGAAAATCAAACTAAAGCCGAAATTGAAGCGAAACGTAAAGAATTAGCAGAAGCGGAACAAGCTAAAATAAAAGCCGAACAAAAAGCCTTAAAGGCGAGACAAGAGGCTCTTGTCTTACGTGGGCAAGCCGAGCGAACCAAAGCTGAGATTTTTGCTTTAACTGAACAAAGTGAAAGAACAATATATACCATGCGAACAATGAATGTTGAGTCCAAAGAGTTTCAAGCCGCTAGCGAAGAAATAAAACGCTTGGAACGACAAAGACAAGAGGCATGGGACAGATGGCGACAACTTTCCGAACAGGCGAGTAAAAAAGAAGAGGAAGCAAAAGCGGCAGAAGCGGAAATAGAACAAGCCAACAAGAAAATTATCCGTTTAAAATCCGAGCTTAAAAATGCCGAAGCCCGGCTTTATCGCTCTAGCCCCGGGACAAGCAATATTACTAATGTTGTAAAATTACTGGATTTGTATCCAGAGGTGGATAAAAAAAAATTTAAATATCGTCACTATTTGCGTGGGGTAGGGACTTTTTCCGGGAGCGAAAGTGGTTTTTTTATTGACGAAAAAACAGGTCAGGGTTTAGGTGTTGGCGGTGAAGGAGGAGATGAAAGAATTAACGAGGCGAGTAAGTATATAAAAGATATATTATCTATAGAGCTACCTAAAAGCTCCGGCAAGCCTTGCCCTCCTGATTCCGTAACCATTGATATTTTTGGTTTTAGCCGTGGGGCGGCTTTGGCTAGGCATTTTGTGAATGTTATTTTAGATGGTTTACCTGATTATAGTAAAGATACACGGGAACGTGGGCATAGATTAGTAAAAATCCCTGGACAAAAAGAGGGCAATAATTACAAAGAGTATACTGAAGCCAAAATTTTAGGCTCAATGCGTGTAGAAGGATTAGACCAAGTATACGAAAAACTACCTAATGTAACAATTCGTTTTGTAGGTATTTTTGATACAGTTGGTTCGTTTTATCTGGGAGGGAATTCAGATGAAGGAGACTTTCAATTAAGTTTACCCACCGGGTGTGCTAAAAAAATATTTCATATCGTGGCAAAACATGAACGTAGAAAAAACTTTCGCTATACTAGCATAAAACCCGGCGACGGAGAAGAAATATTTTTATCAGGGGCTCATTCTGATATAGGCGGTGGTTATCAGCTTTATGAGGTCAAAAAACTACTGATGGATAAAGAGAGGTATTATGGATTATCCTATACTAACGCAGAAAGTACACTAAGATATAAAGCTCTCCAACGGGGTATACTGAAAAACCCTATTGATCCATTACCCTCTGGTTGGTTTTTTGAAAACATACCCATATCTAAGAATGCTGATGACTTATGCTTGATGCGTTATAAACGTACTGATAACCGTTATTCTCATGTTGCCTTACATATTATGCATAAAAAAGCACTAGCCGCGGCTGTACCTTTAAAAGATTTAGATGATACTTCACCTTTGCATCAAGTACCGGCTGATGTATCAAGTTTTATTGATACGCCTGATGCTCCAATGTCGTTAGAGTTATGGGAAAAATATATCCATGTTTCTGCCGTTGATAATGATCCGGAATTATTATATGCCAAAATGCCTCGTGGGCGCCTTGACTCTGATATTGGAATGTGGCTAGATGATCATCATCCTAGTTGTAGAGGTGGGTTTGAAAATAAAGAAAACGGCGAATTAAAAAGAGAGGGTACCACGAAAATTAAAGAATATGGTAGCGTATATTAAATATATATTAATTTGTAGATTACTAAAAATCTTTTATACTAGAAGTAGAGTCTTAATATATAATTGTTGCAAGCCAGTATATCAGCTAAACACTTCGTGATGTGGTTATTTTTTGAGAGTGTTAAGAATTAAATTATAGGATACATTATTGACGATAACTCTAAGCTTGTATATATAATAACTGTTTATTTTTTGGTAAAGATAATATAACATATAAAACATTAGATAAACAATAATCATATAAAGCAACCTTGGAGTTCGTCTGTGAGCAAACATCTCAAGCAATCACCAGTGGTTCAGATGTCCACACTCCCAGAGCCGTCGGCTAGTAGCTTGATAACTACGGACTTCACAGTCTCTTTTGGGCAAAATATCCCCCCCCAGCAACTTATTCTACTATATTCTCCAGATGAATGGGAAAATTTTATTCTTGAGTGGGCTCACTATCAAAAACAAATCTACTCTCAAGTTGTACGCCAAACAGGTTCAGGAGACATGGGAATAGATGTTGCTGGATATACTGACGAGCATGGTGTGTTCGGAGTTTGGGATAATTTCCAGTGTAAACATTATGCAAATCCACTTTCTGTGACAGATGCTTGCAAAGAAATAGCAAAAATACTGTGGTACTCTTTTAATGAGGAGTACTCTCCACCGCGAGCCTACTATTTTATGGCGCCTAAGGGTTGTGGCACAGCACTTTCAAAAGCCTTAAGCTCTCCGCAAAAGCTCAAAAAAGAACTTAAGGACAGGTGGCCAACCTGTGCTAAGGCTATTACGACAACCCAAAGCATAGCTCTTGAGGGAGAATTTGCTAATTATGTAGATAATTTTGATTTTTCAATTTTTGGTCAACGAACTTCATTGGAGATTATCGACGAGCATAGAAATACTCCCTTTCATGCAACTCGTTTTGGTGGTGGGCTTCCCAAAAGACCAAGTATTCCATCTCCACCAAATACTCATGCCCAAACAGAAAGTAGATATATTGAACAGTTGTTTGAAGCATATAGCGACCATAAATCTTGTTCTTTATCTACGATAAACTGTTTATCCCCATGGCCTAACCTTGCTAACCATCTTCAACGGCAACGAGAGTATTTTTATTATGCAGAGTCACTTAGAAATTTTGCACGAGATAGTGTCCCTGTTGGAACATTTGAGGAGTTACAGGGGGAAGTTCATGCCGGAGTTGTAGACGTGGCTGAATCATCACAACATAAGGATAGCCTTGATCGTGTAAATGCAGTAACTTCTGCTGCTATTAGTATGCAGTTAACTTCAAATCCACTCATACAAGTGACGAAAGCCCAAGATCGTAAGGGGATTTGTCACCAACTAGCAAATGAAGATCGTTTGATATGGAAAAAAATATGAATATACCGCAAATAATTCCTCCTAGTTTTAACTCACCTCTTGAGGCAGCTATTAGAGCTATTGTTATTTTGACTGAGATATACCCTTGTAGATTAGATTTGCAGGAGATGGTTAAACTTGACCACCTTATCGTTCATACAAAAGATATAAACGGTCCTCAAAGCTTGCATCCACAGTTACCCCTCAGAAATGCAGAAATTCTTGTGCGGAGAAAAATTGTTGAGCAAGGCTTATTTTTGCTTATAAGTAAAAAACTTGTAAGTAGGGTCATAGATGATAATGGAATTTATTATGAGGCAAGTGATTATGCTGCCCCATTTATTGCAAGTTTGGAGTCAACTTATACAGCGAAGTTAACGGAACGAGCAATATGGATTAACAATAATTTACTACAGCTAGACAAAAGTTCTTTTCGCTCTCTTATAGAAAAAAACTTTGGCAAATGGACACAGGAATTTCAACCTCTTGAGAATAGTTACGGAGTGAAACAATGAGCGAATCTATACATCTTAGGCACCTTTGTTTCACTGGTTCCCACAAGGAATCTGCTATCATTGATTTTGTACAAGGCCTAAATTTGTTGTATGGTGCATCTGACACAGGAAAATCATTTGTATTGGAATCTATAAAATACATGCTCGGCGGAAGTAAACTGCGCGACATACCAGAGCGGTTAGGCTACGATAATGTTTTTTTAGGAATAGAAACAAGTGATGGTGAAGAATTTACTTTAAGGCGTAGCACAAATGGTGGGGATTACCACCTCTACACAGGACTTCACAAAAGTATACCAGAAGGTATAGAGACTGAGACCATTTACCGTATGGATGCAAAAAAAAGCCCGAAAATATCTGAATTTATTTTTAATAAAGTTGGCTTGTCTGGTAAAAAATTAAAAAAGAATCAACTGTTTGAAACTGTTAACTTGAACCTAAGCCATTTTTTCAATCTCTGCATTATTGATGAAAAAACAATATATAGGCAATCGTCTGTCATTGAGAGAGATAATTATATTACGAGAACTGAAGACCAGTCTCTGTTCAGGTTTCTTCTTACTGGGAATGATGATAGTTCACTAATTCCATATGTTTCTCCAAAAGACAGAGCGTTATCAAGGGCAGCCAAGCTGGAGGTGATTGATGCGCTAGTTGAAAAAAACAGCCAGTGCATCGACGAAGCTGGTATTTCTTATAAGGATGCTACCGATCAGCTTGATAATTTGCAAAAGACAATTGAGCGAGAAGAGAAGCAACTAGCTTCATCTAGTGTGAAATATAAAGAACTCATTAAAGAAAGAAATTTATTAAGAAGTGAGCAAAATAAAAACATAGAGCGCAGGCAGGAGATTGATGGGGTAATCCAGAGATTTCAGTTATTGGATAAACATTATGAGTCTGATTTAGAGCGTCTTGATAGTATCTGTGAGGCAGGTACTTTAATGCATATGTTGCCTAACTCTTATTGTCCGCATTGCGGGGCACTACCTAACGAACAAGTTCACTCAAAAACTTGTGCTGTCAATATCGTCCCAACCGTTGAAGCAGCTGTGGCAGAAAAAAATAAAATCCTACAACTAAAATCTGAACTCAGTCAAACGATATGTGATTTGCGTTCAGAAGCATTGTATGTCGAGAATATTATTCCAGAAATTAATAATAAGTTGAATTCACTAGATGCGGAAGTAGAAGAAATATCGCCAATTATTAAAGAAAGTTCTGTCACTTTTTCAGAACTTTTAGAAAAACGCACATTTATTCGAGAAATTATTTCTGCCTACGAACAAATATCTATTCTTAATGATATGAAAAAAGATGTAGAAGCGGAAGCAAAAACAAAGTCGAAAAAACCTCAAAATGAAGATGAAGCAACTTTACCACAATCGCTTCTTGATAAGCTAGCAAAGCAGATTGAAGCCATCCTTAAAGCTTGGGAGTTTCCAGACGCTGACCGAGTATTTTTTGATACAAAAACGAATGACTTAACGATTAGTGGAAAATGTAGAAAAGATCGAGGAAAGGGGATGCGTTCCGTTATTCATGCTGCTTTTAATATTGGTCTGCTAGAGTTTTGTAAAAAAAATAACCGCCCTCATTTAGGTATAGTCATTTTGGATAGTCCTTTGCTTGCTTATAAAGAGCCAGACAACGATTCAGATAGCTTGTGCGGGACAAGCGTTCAGGACAAATTTTATGAGTATTTGCTCACCATAAAAGACAGGCAAATCATCATTATTGAAAATGTTGACCCACCAACAGCCATGCTTGACCAGCCATGTACTGTTCATTTTTCAAAAAATGAATCTTCTGGACGATACGGATTTTTTCCACCAACTACACACGTTGTCGACTAGGCAATATTTGTCGCTATGATTAATTAATAGCAGAAATATGAGTTAGTGTTGAAAAACGTATCCCATAATTCTAATATTAATTACAGGATGATTTATAAAAAAAACTAACCAAAAGCCTCTCTTTGTCACTGGTACTAAAAATGGGGTGTTTACAGTGATAGAAATGGGATGATTACACCACAGTAGAGAATTTATACAATTTTGGAGGTGCCTTTAATGAATGAGAGTCAGCAATATATCGAAATATTAAATAAAGAATATATAGATAAACATTTACGAGAACAGGAACGAGATGAGTTGATTCAAGAAAATAATGTTGAGACTCGTGATATTAAAGGGTATCATGGTCGTGAAATTCTTGAATTATTACAAAATGCGGATGATGCCTATCAGAAAAGCATAGAAGAAGGCAATCAACGTGGATGCGAATTAGAAGTAATGATACAGTTTAAGAATAATGTGCTGACCGTTTCTAATACTGGTACTTACTTTGATAATGATGGAATAAAAGCAATTGTTCAAGGAAATAATAGCCCAAAAACAGGTACATATATTGGTAATAAAGGTACTGGATTTAGGTCTGTGTTAAATTGGGCTGATAAAATCAGAATTTATTCAGGACAATTTAACATAGAATTTTCTAGAGATATAGCAGAGAAAAAATTTAATGAAATAAAGTCAGAACCACAGATTCAAAAACAACTTAAGACAAAAAACAATCTTTATATTCCAATATTGGCAATTCCGCAAAATATTGATTCTAAGGCCATTTCAGACAGGACGACTATTGAAATTACTGTGAAACCAGAGAAATTGAATGATGGATTTGGTGTGTTAGAACAAATAAAAAATATTGATTTAAGAGTATTACTGTTTTTACCTAATATTAGCAAAATAATGATTGAAACAGATGATGAAAAAATTAGGTACGAGAAAGTAATAGATTGCGATAATAAAGTTGCTCTAAAAAAAATAATTGATGGAAATATCCAAATTGAAGAGTCATTTAATCTATATAAAAAAGTAATTAATAAAAAATTTACAGAAGATAACGATTTAAAAGATATTCAATTAGCTATCGCTGTGCCAGACGATTATGATAAATTTCAAAGTAGTCATTTGTACACGTTTTTCCCATTAATGGAAACTAAATCTCCATTTAATTGTGTAATGCACGCCACATATGTTTTAGGAGATCATCGAGATACAATTACTTCTTGTGAAATTAATAAAACTATTATCAAGCACCAACTTCAATTCTTAAAAGAAGTTGCAATAAAATTTGCTGATAAAAGATATGGAAATTTATCATTAAAATTGCTTACTCCAATCGGGTTTGAAAAATTCACTTCATATAATGGTTGGACATTTGTTTCTGCTTTTTCCAAATTTAAACTAGAAGAGCATTTTTTTGAACTGCTAATAGATGCTAACATTTTGCAGACTGTCAACAATTCATATATATCAATTAAGGACTTTCCAAAAAGAATTAATGGTGAGGTTCCTTCTGTGTTCAAAGGGGAACATTTTAACAATGTTTTACAGAGCATTTCAGAAGATTTGATTCACACGGGGGCAGAAAAGTTAATTAATAAAGTTGCAGATACAGTTAATGTTTCACTTGAATATGATGAATATGCATTGTTAAAAATTGTAAATGATCTAACTTTGAATTGGACTAAAATTGAACAAGTTGAGGTATTCAGTTGGTGGAATGACAATTATTCACATACCTTGCCGAACTTGTTAAAAACCACAAATGGGAAATGGCTTGATTTTGAAGATGATTGTTATTTTTTAGTTGGGGATATTAATAAAAAAATTCCTTCTTGGGTTAAAGTTCCATCTTTAGCAGCTGAATATCAGGAGTTGTTGTTTACTAATGCGTCTCAAAAATCAACGGTTTATGATATCAGAAAAAATGATACAGAGACACATATATCTCGTTTAATTTCTCAAAATAAAATCTACCCCTTAATTAAATTTGCTTACCGAGATAAAAACAACATAATTACAACTGTAAATGGTTCTGTTGACAAAACTTATAACAAAGCTGTGGATTTTATTAAATGGTTATGGAGTAATTATAAAACTGAAGTTACCAACTGGACACCTCCTAAAGGTACCGATGTTTCTCCCATTCGGTATAATTTCCCTAGTTCTACCGAACGCTCAGTGCATAATGCAGAACAACTGTATTTTGGTTTGGATTATGGTTATGAATTATCAAGTAAATTATTTGATAGCTCGAATGGCAAATTTCCTGCTGCTGAAACCTTTGCAATTAATATTAATGAACATAATGAGTTTGTTGACTTCATTAAAAAATTTGGTGTTAAGGTATATCCAAAAATCGAGAAACAAGAAGTTAAACCTAAACCACCGTATGATGAATTTTATAAACATGAAATTCTTAAAAGTGGTGAAGGTGGTAGGTCTAATTCTATTCATATTCAATATAAATTGCCATTCATAAAGGATATTGAAAATATTCTATATAAACTATCAACAAATGAAGTGTTGTTGTGGATTCTCAAAGATGAATCATTAAGAGCTTTACTTGGTGCTCCATCTTATTTTGATCATGCTGAGATATCATTCAAGGGTCTCAGACAAACACAATCTCATAATTATCGTGGAGAAATAAAGAATTACCTACTTTTCATTTTCAACAATACTAAATGGGTTGAAGTGGCTGGTAAAAAATATGCCCCAATAGAAATCTTGAATGGTGTTACCTATCGAACCAACCCCAAATTTTCAGAAATACTACCTGTAATTAGTATTGAATTTATTGAGTCAATAGCAAAAAAATTAAAGATTGATTACGATAAAGTGCTTGGTATTTTCAAGATGTTTGATTTCTGCGATAAAGTCACGGATTTACCATCGAATGATTTTTACGATTTATTGTTAAAATTACCAACTTATGAGTTTCAACAAAGTGTGGAATTATCAAAAGCAATTTATAGAATTATAGAGCACACAAGTTTTATTAAAAAGTTTGATGAGTCTAGAAATAAAACGAAATTTTTTGACGAAGGAAGACTTTTAGTGAAATTGCAGGGTGAGCTAACTTATTACCCCGCAAAGGAATCTTATCTTCCAAGTGCTAAAATAATTTTAAAACATTCTTTACCAATTATAGAAAAAGGGCAAAGAACTAATAATTCAAACTTCAGCAAAACTTTTGGTTGCCAAGAATATGATAATGAGTACTCGATTAAAAAGGAAAGTATTAGTTTAAGTAAGTCGAATCAAGCATTTCAGGATTATTTTAAGGAATTTTCTAAATTTGCAAGAGCATATGGTAATACAAATAATACTCTTGAAATGAATGCTGGGCGTTTAACTATTAAATTAGTAAATAAAATTAGTATTATTGAAAATGGCGAAGTAACTGAAGTACAAGATAACTATATATTATTACGGGATACTTTGACAAGTTGGTATATTACGGTTCTTTCAAATGAATTTGACATCAATTTGTTGTCAGAGCAAATCGAAAATATTTACTCGAATATTGCGAATACACCTGGCTTTGATGCTGGCAAAATAGGAGAATTATTCCGTACAAAAAATAAGTTTGACCGTGAATTTTTAATTAAAAAGGAGTTTGGTTCTCTTGGTGTAATTGATGATAATTTATATAACAATCAAGTAAAGAATAATTTTATAGGCACTGTACAAAAAATTGATAGTATTTTTGATTTTCTGAACAGTGATATCAATTTTGATGACTTTTTTCATGTCGATAATTCAAAAGCAATAATAGCTACATTGAAAAAGTTAAATGTGGATGTAAATGCTTTTAGAGATGCTGGATTTGTCTACGCTATTGACTTGATCCCGTATTATAAAAAGCAATGCTTTGAGTATTTAAGAAAAGAACTGAAAAATTATAAAGATGTAAACTATGCTTTAGCGTTAAAGGACAAGGAATTGCAAAAATATTTCTTGGACAAAGTAGCTAAATTTGAAGATTACAATATTTCCACATATGAAAATTCTATTTATTTCAATGTTGAAGATAAAGTTCATAATAATTTTGGTAAATGGAAGAACCTAGAACTAGTAGATGCAGATAAAACCTATGAGGAAAATTATTATGCATTAAATCCTGACGATTCATTTGCTGAATTGATTTCAAACGACTCTAGAGTAAAAACGATAATATACTTTGGAATAAAGTCTGATTTTGAGCAATGGAGAGTAAAGCAAGTTGAAAACTTGGAAAAGGAAAGGTCTAGTGAATCCAATGATATTTATAAAGATTTTAAAAATATAGTGCCTGATGAAAAAACTATAGAATTTCATAAGGCTGAAGAGAGATCAAATACTAGACTAAGACAAAATCAAGGTACTTTCACTCAAGTAGCAGAACAAAAAAGAAATAAAGCAAAAAAGATTTTAGGCAATAAAGGTGAGCTTCTCGTGTATAACAAATTATGTAAAGATTTTGGTAAAGAAAATGTATTTCCAAAATCAGAGGCTTTTGTTGAAATGGGTATTATTCGAGCAGGTCTAGCAACTTCAGGATCATATGATTTGTCATATATTGATGCAAAAGACAAAGAATTCTTTGTTGAAGTTAAGACGTCAGGAGATGGTAAGTCATTTATTATTACACTAGGAGAACTCGAATTTGCTAAAGAAAATCCTGAGCGGTTTAAGTTATATCTTGTTTCAAAAATTGATTCTAGCACTCCAATAGTAAATATATTGGAAAATAAATTTTGGAACAATAAAAAATTTCGCATGAAAGAAATTATAGAAAAAATTGAAGTAACATTTTAAATAATGTATGCTTAACAAAGATGATTTTTCAGTATTTGAGGTTTTTAGGATCTTTTGTAAAAAAAAGCGGCTCTCTATGACGGCTCTCTCTCAAGCAAGTGGGCAAGATAAAAAAGAAGGCATATCAAGAAGGCTCTCCCTCAAAGACGGGGGCAGGTAGAAAAAATCTAATAAAAAAGGCATACTGCCATAAAGCGGTATGCCTAACAGGGCAAAGCGCGATTCCGACCAAAGAAAGGAGATCGCCCTGTGGAAAGAATTCTAATCGGTTTGCCAGAATTTACAATAGAAAATGTTGTTTCCGCCAAACCTGTGGTATTACAAGTTTCTTGGCTGGGACAGGCTATCTGCCCGCATTGTGGTGGCAAGGAATTACGTATAAAGGATAGTTTTTGGAGAAGTATAAAAAATATACCTTTGCGTGCAAGTCCCTTGTCTTTGCTTGTTAAGTGTCATAAATATCACTGTAAAGATTGCAATGCGTATTTTAACAGTCGTCTGCCTGGTGTGAAAAAATGGAGCCGCACGACAGAATTGTTGAAAAAAGCGGTTTTTTCAGCCTATAACAAGGGCTATAGCAATAAAGACATTGCAACTGAAAACGCCATTGGTGTTGCCAGCGTAGAACGTTTTTATCACCAGATGATCAGACATAAAGACAGTCATTTAAAAAACCGCTCATGGCCACGCATTCTTGGCATTGATGAACATCGTTTTACAAAGAAACAGGGGTATTTAACCACATTTTGTGACTTGCAAAAACAGCGGGTGTTTGACATCGCAAAAGAGAAAAGCTCGGCTGAACTTCATGTTTTTTTATCTTCTCTAAAAGGGCGTGAACGCGTTAGAATCGTGTGTATTGATATGAACTCAACATACCGAAAGATGGTCAAAGAATGGTTTCCTAACGCCAAAATAGTCGCGGATAGATTCCATGTTATTAGACTCGTAAACCACCATTTTTCAAAAGTGTGCAAGCTTGTGGATGAAGAACATATCGCCTTTGGGCGTGGCGGCCTGATGCGTATGCTTGTGACACGCCGTGACAGGCTGAATGAAAAACAGCAAAACATGCTCAAAGAATATTTTTTTTAATCAACTGGCACTGGCATCTGTCTATAATTTTTGCCATGATTTAAATGACTTATTGCGTATAAAAAAAACAAAATCGAAAAAGTTGCAGTGAATATGTATACGATTTGCTTGAAAAAATTAAACAACTCAAGCAGATCCCTTTTCAACCCTTAAAAACACTTGGCAAGACACTCGAATCATGGCAGGAAGAAGTTGCCTGCATGTTCCGTTTCGTGAAAAATAATGGAATAACAGAAGGATTTCATAGGAAAATGAAGTTGACACAACGCCGGGCTTATGGCTTTAGAAATTTTGAGAATTACCGCTTACGCGTTAGAGTTTTGTGCTGTTAGGAATAGAAAATACAATCAAATCCTGGTCGGAAAAATGCTCTGAATTTTAGCCTGTCCCTGTCTTTGGTGTAGAGCCCATTATTTCCCCAAAATTTCCCCAAAAAGAGCCTTTAAATACAAGAAAAGGGCTTACGATTTCTCGTAAACCCTTGATTTTCTTGGTTGCGGGAGCAGGATTTGAACCTACGACCTTCGGGTTATGAGCCAGACGGAATTGTTTTTTTAGCCTTATTTCTATTGACGTCAATTGATAAAAGTGTTACTTTTCAATGAAATATGAGAGCAATGAAAAACAATAGATAACATAAGAGAGCAAAAAAGAGCAAAAAATTTGTACCAAATTTGTACCACTTTTTTGGTACAAATAAAGGGAGAGTAATCATGGCGTCATGGGAAAAACTAAATGGTCATAAAGGCATTGAGTTTAGACAATATGGTAAAGATAGATCATATCGATTTCGCCAGCACCCATATTCAGCCGATGTGCTAGGTGTAATGGAAGAGGCAACAGCTATAAGAATATCAGCAGAATTAAGGGAAAACCGTTCTAAAGAGGTTGGACCACAATCTTTCAAAGAAATGAATGCAGATAATAAAGAAGAAGCCCAAAAAGTAGCTATCGTTGAAAAGAAGGAAAGAAAACGCATTATAGCCGATGAGCAATTTGCCCAAGCAAATACCGTAGGGTCATTTTGGGATAATGTTTATTGGCCTAAAAGAAAAACCGAAGGCAGTGAACATAACAATAAATCAATCTTAGGTGTTTTCAACAATCATATCAGGCCAGTAGTTGGCAATATCACGCTACAAGAAGTGACATTCTCCAAGATTGATGAAGTTTTTCAAGCCATGTATAATAAAGGGCTATCTGCAAAAACAATAGATCATGCTTATACTATTTTTCAAGCAGAGTGGACGTATGCATCAATTTATCTATCTGCACATAATGGTATTATCTTGCCTGTCTTCCCTGGAAAAATGGTCAAACGCCCTAAGCTAAATAATCAGAAAACATGTTATCTAGATCCTGCAGAAGCCTCTAAATTGCTTCATACACTTTATAATTGGCGTGACATATGTAAACGTCATGGTATTAATCAGAAAGGAACAGACACTAAAGATGTTTATGGAATGACGGTGCTTTCTCTTTTGTCTGGCTTACGTTTAGGGGACATTATCAAGCTGACGTGGCGTGATGTTGAAACCGCTTTTGCATACGCTAGGAACCCAAAAGGTGGCCGGCAATATGGTATCCATCTTGATATTGACATGGTTCGGGATATGCTAGAAGAACGGCGTAGAATGTTCCCAAATGCCCGATCAGATGATCCTGTGTTCAAAGACTCAACAGGAAAACCATGGAAGGAGGCACCGCAAGCTTTTGAAGATGTTGTGGAAGAACTTTGTATTAATTATACGCCCAGACGCATAAATAACCCACTGGAAAAAATTGATTTTCACGCGATGAGACACACGTTCGCATCATGGCTTGCAATGGCCGGAACGTCATTGCATACCATCATGGTTCTAATGGGCCATGAAAGTGTTGCTATGACGCTGAGATATGCACGGTTGAATCCAGCTTATACACGCCAGCCAGTGGCGGAAATGGCTACAAACTTTGCTAAAAAACATAAAGAGTTAACTGATGATGAATATATATATGTAGAGTCATCGCCGATGCATGAAATGAAAAAAGAAATTTTCATGTTTGACTCTTGACTCGACCAACCTAAAAGGTTATATGTTTTATAAGGAATGTTCTGATATGGAAAAACATAAACCCCATCATCACTTGCCAACGATAAAGAAACTCGTTCATGAGCGTAAGGTTGAGATTAGGAAAACAGCCTTGATTGGGGCGGCGGAAATGGGAGTAGGGGTGTCTGACATCTTAGATGTTTTGCAATCTTTGACCATTACGGATTTTTATAAAAGCATGACGACATATGGAGACCACCAAAATTGGCAGGATGTTTACCATACGGAAACAGAGGCTGGAACGGCCTATCTCAAACTGTCAGTGTGTGATGATGTCCTTGTAATTGTCATATCATTTAAGGAGAAGTAGCCATGAAATGCCCAGAATGTGGTCACAAGATGTCTATTGAAACGAAAGACATCACCCATACATACAAAGGCAAGTCGACAATCATCAAGAATGCTACAGGGAAATATTGCTCAGAATGTGATGAATTTACGTTCTCATTGGACGAAGCCCAACGGGTCAGTGATGAAATGATGGCGTTCAATAAGAGCGTTAACTCTTCCATAGTTGATCCTGAGTACATAGTCACTGTGAGAAAGAAGTTGAACTTGACTCAGGCGGAAGCCAACAAAATGTTTGGAGGTGGACCGAATGCTTTTTCCCGTTATGAAACAGGTAAGGCGTTACCTCCGCAATCGTTAGTTCAACTATTTCAACTTCTTGACCGTCATCCGCATTTGTTGCAAGAAATCAAGAACCCACCACCGAATAATACAACGTCTGGTGGCAGTTTGGCGTATGCCTAATAAAGTATTGATGTAATAACTTGACTTTTTTTGAACAATGCGTTATATATTAAATAGCTATAAATAATAGGTCAATCGGTTTGCACGTTACGATTGACATTGCAAAATTGAAATGTGTAGACGATTTAGTAAGCATCTCTACTGATCGCCTGTAACGAGATGTGAAAAGGTCGCAAGATCCGCTAATATGTGAACTCAGCTCGAAACTGACCAAACCCAGAAACATATTAGCGTAAGGCAATTTAAGCCCTGTCTCCCCGAAAAGTGTAAGCCCTGTTAACAGGCTGAAAAGTAAGGGCCGTTCGTTGTAGCGAACTGTAAAAAAGACAGGA
Organism: Desulfovibrio litoralis DSM 11393; assembly: GCF_900143255.1. Taxonomy (NCBI): domain Bacteria; kingdom Pseudomonadati; phylum Thermodesulfobacteriota; class Desulfovibrionia; order Desulfovibrionales; family Desulfovibrionaceae; genus Desulfovibrio; species Desulfovibrio litoralis. The sequence continues at coordinate 4,702 of NZ_FRDI01000017.1, read as the reverse complement.
GGGTATAGCACTTAATCAAAAAGTGCCGTATTCTCCTGCATTTTTTTGTAGTAAGAACGGTCAACGGGTAACAATGTCACAACAATCACTTACTGCTACCTTGCTTATACAGCAATACCCAGCATTAATTTCTCAAAATCAATTAGCAAAAATTTTTGGTCAACATGTACAAACGATAAGACGTTTAGCACGTGCTGGCCTTTTGCCGTTTCAAAATGTTTCAATCAGCGGACTTGAAAAAAAGTACAAGCTTGAAGACGTAATTCGTTATCTTGAAAACCCGCCAATAACCACCGTAAAACGCCGTGGCAGACCTGTTGGCAGTAAAAACAGTATAACAAAACAGCCTCTTTTACGCAAGAGAAGCGGTCTTATGAATATGGTGCATGGTAGTGACCCAACCCAATAAATAAAAGAATTTTTAGTGACCCAGCCCCAAAAACATGAGGAATATATGCCTAGTAAACCCAAAAATTGGATAAGTGATCACCGATGTCCAGGCTTGCAAGTTCGTGATTACAATAATCGTTACACATATCGTCTTCGACAACGATACCAAGGTAAACTTTATATTGATTACTTAGGTGAAATGCCATTAGCCATCGTTTTTAAATATGCTCACTTGCTTAGAATTAACCGCAGTGACCCAGTTAATTTAGCTCAAATTTATACGGAAATAGAAATGTATCGTGTCGCAAGCGTCGATAGTTTTTTATCTAAACACAAAAAGCCAGAGGAAGGGAAAAGATAGGCTGGGTCACTATATTTTACACAAAAAAATCAGCAGATGTGTACATCGTTTATCTACATAATAACATTGTAAAAAACCACTGATTAGCTAATAAATTTGTATATAAATTAGCATAAAGCGTATAACTTTTACCTGACATTATCTAAATAATTTCGGGCATAATTTCGGGCATCATTTTATGAGCTATTCCATTTTCATAACAGCGGAAAGTCTAGCCAGAATATCTTCCAAAAAATCTTGAGGAACAGAACAACTTACAGAAAAAGGACGTGCCCGCCAGTCGATGGAACGTAGTTGCGAAAGTAGTAAAGTACCGTGCGTTGGCAAACCTTGTGGCAAGCGAATTTCATTGGGTAACCCCTTTTGTGGCGTAGTTATGGGAACTACCCAACAAAACCCCGTATGTTTATTAAACATACCAGCAGACACAACCAGCACGGGACGGTAGCCTTTTTGCTCATGCCCCAAGGTTGGGTCAAGGCTCAGTTTAAGCACCTGTCCCTGAGTTGGAGTTAGGGAGGGAGCTGGGGCAGTCTGTTTTACCATATTTCTTCCCCTTGCGGTTTGCCAAAATCAATGGCTGCATGTGCATCCGCAGGGGTGAAGGAATCAAGAATATCTGCCAAGGCATAGTGCTTACCTGCTGGTTCGGCTTTTTTAATGAGCAATCCACCATCTGCCGGGTTGAGTTCTAATATATCCCCAACCTTAAAATTTAAACTGTCGGCAACACCACGAGGTATACGAAACCCTAGGCTGTTACCCCACTTACTAATATGAACCTGTTGCATGGTAACTCCTCCTGTATGGATAATTATGTATATCCAAAGAGGTCTTTTGTCAATAGAGTAAAATAATACTCGCCATAAACAACTGCTTCACCGTATTTTACCCCTTAAACATAGATTTTAGTGGCTTTAGATGTAAAAACCCAAAAAGGCAAGGTTTAAAGCGGGGAAGGACATTTTTCGAATGCCTTCCCCTATTAAGGCATAAAGCGCCCCGCACGCTCTTTAACTAAAGTATATTTATAAACTAAAGTTTTTGTTAAAACAAATCAAGCACGGGGCTTTTAAACAAAGGCAAAAAGGCATCCTTAGTCGCGGAGGCAAACCAAGCGGCTCTAGCGAACACACGACACGACACGATAGGCCGTGTCGCTGTACGCGCTGCCGAAGCCACCGCTCAGACTGAAGCTCCAGTGCTTGCCTGGGCCGCCGGCGTCGGACGACCACGCGGAGCCGAGCGCCCAGCCCTGGCCGATCATCCTGCCTGAGTTGAAGAGGTCGAGTAATTCTTGTTTGCTCGGCAGCCGCCACCCTGTTTGCCCATTGATGGTTTGGGTTGTGCAAGCGGTGTTGGCATCGTTCCAGGTTAGGGTGTTGCTGTCGATCGGCCGCCAGATCAGGTCGTTAAAGTCAACATAGCCTGTGGGGAGATTGGCTGTCGTCAGGCTGGTCGATGACACCACGGTTTGCGGGGTCGTGCCATCCGTGGCCACAAAGTAGAGGGTGTAGGCAGTACTGTATTTGAGGTTATTGAAGTTGATGGTGCTGCTACCATTAATGAGGCTGACATTGGTGGCACTGGCGAAGACATCGCTGACCGATGGTGGTGTTTGTGTACTCTCCTGGAGAATGTAGAAGCCGGTGCCTGCTTCGTCACTCGTGACCGTAGCACTGGCGGTGTGGTAGTACGTGCCTTGGGCGAGGGTGAGGGTGGTGACGGGTGATTCGGCTATTACCGTAACATCCACAAAGGCACTACGCCCATCAGCCAGAGTTACTGTCAGCTTTACAGCCCCTTGAGTTTGCCCTTTTAGAGAAAGGGTAAAGGCACCGCTACCATTAGACGCTGTGGGAGCGGTGTAGGGTTCCACTTCCCCTGTGCCAGTAGCTACAAAGGACGTAATGGGCTGACTATTTACTGAAAGGCCATTGCTATCCGTCAAGGTAAAAGTAATGCTTTTGGTTTCACCCACCTGCATACTTGTGGGATTGGCCGTTATAGCAAGCCCATCGGCCTGCACTTGCACCGTGGCGGTGGCTGTTTTGCCATTTGCTGTGGCACTCACCTGAATGGAAGCAGGCCCTATACCAGTGGCTGTGAGTGTTGCTGTCGCAACGCCAGAACCATTGGTGTGGGTCTGCGCACTTAGTGTGCCAGGGCCGGAAACAACAGACCACGTCACATTAGTATTGGCAGGCCCGGTAAAAGTCATGGTGGTAGTTTGGCTATTGGCAAGGCTGGCAGATGCAGATGTGAGTGTTCCACTTGTCACCGTAACATCATTAAGAGTTACGCTCTGGCTACTATTACCCGCCTGAATGGTAAGCATAACTGGAGTTTCGGTTACATTAGCCAATTGTATGATAAATTCACCTTGGGCGTTAGATTCACAAATAACGCTATTCTCAGCCGCATAAGCAGCACTAACACTAAAAAACTTATCTAAATAATCAAATGTTTTAGCAAAAAAACTTGAGGGCTCAACAGAAGCTATTGTTGTAATCGAGGCACCACTAGCGACGCTTACCCGCACCTGTTGACCGGCAACATATTTATCAAAACCGTTGCGAATGCCGAATTTAAACTGATTTATACCCACCTTACCCAAATATTCCACATGATAATTGTCTTTAGCCTTATATTCCAAGACCATTTTATTTTCTCTATCCACAAATTCATGGCGACTACCGCCAACGGTACGCATCTCCGCCACCTTGCTGTGGCTAATTTGATCTTCCCAAGGCATGTTGAAATTATAAGTAAAACGCATACCAACTTCGGTATCAGAGCTACCACGCTCGGTACTACGCTGATTCACAAAACCAGAAACCAACGGAACTGGCGTATATTCCACCCCATAACTCCAGACGTTTGGGTCGCTCTCAAGTTTAGAAGCCCCAAACATTCCAACATGGTCGCCTTTCCATTGGGTATAACTACCTGTTAAAGCTACATTTCTATAAAATGGCACATAACCTTTAGTGCGTAAGTCCCAACCTTCGGCGGGGCGTTCCTGAACAAAATCGCCGTCAAAATCTTTAGAATCTTTCCAATTTGAAAGCGGAGCGTAATAGTTAGAAGCTAGATGAATCCAATCATATTGGGCTTCAACACCTAAACCGCCACGTTGGTGGCTTCGAGTAAAATCGTGGTCATAAAAGGTATTATAACCTAACATCAAATTGCCCGCATCTTCGCCAATACCCTCTTTTTGTGCCAAGGGATACCAACGCTGACCTACGCCAAAGTTACCTATCCAACGGTCTTTGCTGTCTTCGGCGTTCATACTGCGAGTGCCTAGTTGGCTATAAACCGTGGTATGTTTGCTGTCATACCAAGGAAGCAACAAATCGCCCTCGCCATTAATTTTACCGTCCCAATCTGCCATAAAATTAAAACGTGCCTTGGCTCCGCCATAAGGGCCTTCCATAACCCCTAAAAATACGCCCTCAGCCGCACTATTGACCATGCCGACACCATAATTTAAACTACGGTCAATCATGACTTGAGCGGGGTCAAGTTCTCTGGCTGTCCCGCCATTTTGGGCGTTTAGACTGCGTCCACCTTTAGCGGAATTAAAATAATGATTGTTAAATTTGGCGATTGGATCAAGCTCAAGGTTTGTGCCAACTCCGTTATAACTACCAGTATTAACACCATTATTCATGTAGGCCGCCGCACGTTTTCCGCTATAATCATAAGAGTTTTCACCGCCAGCCTTTCTAACTGTACCGTCGGCGTGAAAACCTAAACCCTGATCGGCGTTGGGGTCATAAGCGTCATTACGCGCATCTAAACCCGGCAAGCCCATAGCATTAGTGGCGGCGTTAAATAACACTGCACTCACTTTTTTAGGACTATCAGAAGGCGTTACTGCGTTATCAGAAGCTACTAATGTTTTGGTTTTTTCGCCTTTTGAAGCGACAGAAGCTTTTTCATTAT